>JBFYLJ010000021.1:0-20432 GCA_041305465.1 Methanothrix sp. | reverse complement strand
GTCCCCGAAGTACAAAGAGATATTAAGGCATGTGTCGTTATATCCCCCACCCATGCAAAAGGCATGGCACAGTTCGTACTTGAATTGGTTGAGCAGTATAATAGTAGGCAAGGGGACGCTTCAGATAAACAGGAGAACGAACATGCTTAATAGAGATTATGTTGACTATAAACCCTTTAACCTATCACAGAGCGCAGGCTTATCAACAGATGAATATTGCCACGTGACTCGAAATAGAGGTTTAGCTCCGATCCCAACAAACGCAAATTTCCCTCAACTACTAGGCATATCATGCGGTCGTGACATGTTAAGAAAATATACGCCAGTGCAACCGGAATCCGACCTAGAAAGTCATGGCTCCTTTAAAATACAGGAAATCGTGGATAATATAATTGACGGCAATTTAATTTTCAAGGATTTGAATCGCGTTGAATTGGATGGCGTTTTAAAATCATATCTAGGAAAAATACCATATGATGAATTAATATCAATCGGCAAAAAAGAAATGGAAATTCGTATCAAAAAAATAATGGCAACAGAACACTTCTTGAACCCAGGATTTTTCATAGAAATGCCTTATCGCAAAAGAACCACGATTAATGCAAAGATTGGCAATATAACAAGAGGACTTCCGAGCGTCCCGGATTTCGAGGATTAATGCCCGAAGAATTGACATGGTATGAAAAGATAAATGATAATCATGTTCTCATGCAGGGCGATTTAATTTATGGTTGCCCTTATGTCGTCCCACCAATTGATGTGTCTCCGGGTGTCAATGTATCTGTTGATATTATAGAATACGACGTATTGATATTAACCCAATCATGTGATTTTAATAAAAAGATAAAGCTTGCTTTGGTTGCACCGTTTTGGCCCTTGAAAGAGATCGTGGAAATATACCCGCAAATGAATGACGATAATCTGAAAGAATCCACAAAAAGAGGTTATCAACCATCTTGGCTAATCCTTGATAAACTCAATGACGATTTCTTAGTAGTGGATTTTAAATCCACATATAGCACTCCGGTTACAACACTTAAGAATATAATAGCTATGGCACCTGATCGATGGCGGCTAAATCCACCATATAGGGAACATCTATCACAAGAATTTGCTAAATTTTTTATGAGAGTTGGATTGCCAAAGGAAATACCACATTTTTCTAAATTCTCTATTAATTATTGTGATGAATGTACCATAGATCAAGCGGTGAGACAGTAAAATTTACACTGTTTAGATATTTCTCACTCACACGGTTTCATTTTTTGCTCTATATTTTTGCTTAATGTAAACTAAATTGCTTGTTGTTGTATATATCCAATCCACTGATATAATCTGTCACTTTAGTTGCAAGCCTAAGACTTTAGTTGCAGAATAGACTTTAGGTGCAAAGCCCATTGTTATTAGCAAAAGATTAACTTCTCAATACATTTATGGTATTATCATGAAGCCCGAAAAAGTGCAGGAGGTCTGCCCGGTCTGCGGCAACTCAGAACTCTATTTGGAAGCAGGCGGCTACACCGGCAAGATCTATCATTGCAAGAATTGCGATTACATGGGCGCTTTGATCGTGGAGGCGGACGGGGAGATGGCCAGGGCCATAAGAGAGGACTACGAGCAAAACAAGCAGAAGAATAAAACTGGCTGAGCGCTCAGATGGATGTTTTTTGCTCCTTTGCAGGCAGCTTCATCTCTTTCGCTTCTTTTGTCTCTTTTTGCACCTTGATTACCTCTGCTCCGAAGAGGAAGATCTGAGCGGAGTAGTAGATCCAGAAGAGAAATATCACCAGAGATCCCGCCGCTCCATAGGCCGAGCCAACGTTGACTATGCTTACATAAACCTCAATGCAAAAATTTCCTGCTGCAAACAGAAGTGCAGCCAGAGCCGATCCGGGGAGCACCTCTCGCCACAGCAGCTTCACCTCAATCAGGGTCTTGTAGGTGGCGGCAAAGAGCAGAGATACAAAGGAGAAGGAGACCAGGAATGTGAGGAGCCGAAGCAGCCCCAGGTGAATGGGCAGATACTCTTCTATCTGCGTTCCTACCGGCAGGAGAAGGGCGGTGAAGATGGATGTAGCCAGAAGCAGAAAGGCGACCAGGGCGATGAGCAGGTATGAGTGCAGATAAGTGAAGATCGTGTCCATGAGCGGGACAACCCTGTCCGGGATCTTCCAAATGAGGCGAAATGCCCTCCTGGTATGAACGAAGAGGCCGGCAGCGCCAAAAACCAAAAGACCAATGTTGAGCAGAGTAAAGCGGAAGGATGAGGCCTGATCGGAAGCCCGGTCGATCAGATCGTCCGCCACTTTCGGCATTTGCTGGCCTAAAAGGTCCTGAGAGGTGGCCACCACCTGACCATCAAGAAAACCGTGCTGGAATAGCGAGTTAAATAATATTAATGTTAATATAAGTAACGGTACAAAAGAGAAGAGGCCGTAGTAGGCGAGAGCTGCCGCCAGGAGCGAGGCATCGTCTTTCTGCCATTCCTTAACGGCTTTAATAAGGATAACAAATAAATTGTTCATCTGTAGAGTGCCAATTCAATGAGAGTGACTACCCAATCATTGAAATGCTTACATTCATTTCGCATGTTATCAATGCCTATGCGCTTTGCTATACGAGATCCAAATACGTCTTTATTGTAAGAGCCATACAAATTTAATAGTCTTTTTGACGGTGCAGTCTGTGCGCCATCATTAATATCTTCTGGCGTCGCAAATTGTCCACGAATATCTTTTAGCTTACCAAGTTGGGACCTATCTTGATATGGTCTAAGAACCTCATCTATTGCCTCAACATTGCTAAATAATAACCCTTCAAATTCATGTAGTTGAATGTATGGAATAAAATGAGAACTATCTATTGTTTCTTTAAATCCTTCTTCAATTACTCTGACTTTTTCATACGAATTTGACTTGCGCATTGCTTCATCGAATCTCGGAAAGTCATTTGGCAATGCGTACAGATCAAACATGGTTGTCAAATATGCACTATTATCTTCAGTCAACCATCGATTGATATCACGTCTCACCTTTTCGAAATTTGGAACGCCTCCACGATAAATCTTAACCTGCTTTCCGGGTTTATAATGATCTACATTTCGCAGTTGCTTTCGACACGTTTCGACTCTGCGTGCACTTACAAATATATTTTTTTCCGCTAATGGGTCTTTGAGTACATCTCGAACAAATATTTCCTCTGTTATGCCTTCCACAATGAAATTTAGACGGATGTTATTCGGCACTAAGATCGACCACCCAAAACGTTTTTTTCCCAAAGCTCACCAAGAGTATATTCTTCGAGCCAGACATTTATTTTCTCAGAATCAACTCGCATAATGACGGTTTCATATTTATGGTCATTCTCTTTTCGCTCGACTACGAGAAGATCTTCGGCATCAAACTGATTAACCAGAGATACCGATTGGGTGGAGACGATAAGTTGCGTCCTTTTTGCTGCGCTCTTCATGAGGGAGGCCAAGACAACTATTGCGTAGGGGTGCAGCCCCAATTCCGGTTCATCAATTAGAATTGTAGACGGCATTTCCGGCTGCAAAAGGAGTGTGGCCAGGCAGATAAAACGCAATGTGCCATCCGACAGGTGATAGGCTTGAAATGGAAAATCCGATCCTTTTTCTCGCCATTCCAGGCGAATCATATTCTCATTTTCAGGATTTGGTCGCAAGAGAAAATCATCAAAGAAGGAGGCGACTAGGCGGACAGTATCTCTGATCGCCTCATAATACTCATTTTTTGATTTCTTAAGCCGGAAAAGAAATGCAGCTAAGTTGCTTGCATCTGGTCTAAGGTACATATTATCATTTATATTTCTAGCTTTTTTGACTGGTGCAGACTCACTCGTGTCATGAAAATGATATACTTTCCAGCTCTTGAGACTATCAAGAACATCTGATTGCATTTTGTCTGGAGTAGATTTTGCGTTTTCCGACAATCTGCTTTCCTTATGACCTGCACTTGCCATGAAATAGCTTAATGGCGGAGAGGTTCCCTGTTTGTAGTAATCGATACTTTCTTTTCTAAAAACCAATGTATCATTAGCTGCTGCAATCCAAGTACAACAATAGGCATTTGGGCCATAGTGTAGTTTAATCTTAATTTCTTCCGTCGTCTTTTGGCCGTAATATAAAAAGGATTCCGCTCCGCCCTTTTTAGCCACATAAAGCTGAAAATTCCCGGCGACCACATTATTCAGGACTTCAAACAGCTCTATGAAGTTGCTTTTTCCTGATCCGTTGGCACCTATCAACACATTTAGCGAGCGCAAATCCAGCTTAAGCTCACGGATGGACTTAAAACCAGATACTTCAATGCGGTCCAACTTCATTCAAAGGCCTCAGTGTGACAATATGTGGCTTGCATCTAAATCGCTTGCCAGCTAGTAATTCATTATTTTATAAAAAGGATCAAAAAAAGGCTCACGGCGCTCCCTTCAGATCCTCTCTTTGGGTGATGTTCTTGATCTCTTGTTTCAGGTCCTCGGGCAGCCCCTTGATCTCCACATCCAAGAAGCCGCGCACGATAACGCTGGTGGCCTCTTGCGAGGACAGGCCGCGAGCCATGAGATACTCCAGTTCCTCCTCGGAGATGCGGCCGACTGCCGCCTCATGGGACATATCCAGATCCCGGCACTGGCCGTCCAGCTCCGGTATGGAATATATTCTGCCTTTGTCCGAGAGCAGAAGCCCGACACACTCCAGATGGGCTCTTGCGCCCGGCACTCTGCCTGTCATTCTTCCCCGAGCGATGACCTCTCCGCCTACGGAGACCACTCTGGAGATAGACTCGGCGCTGGTCTCGGCTGCATTGAGGTACACATCGCTGCCGATGTCGATGTTGCCCATACTGGAGTAGACTACGGTGTTAAAGCTGGCCACAGCTCCCCGTCCGGCCAGAGTGGCAGTGGGGAAGGTCTGGATGGTCTTGACCGGCTTTAATAGGATATAGTTGTTAGAGAGAGAGCCGCCTTCAGCGATGTTGATGCCTGTCCTGGGCCGCACCTCGACCTCTTTGCCCCAGCTATGCACCATGGTGAAACTTACCTTGGCATTCTTCTGGATGTAGAACTCCGAGACGCCGATATGCAGGCCCCTTTGTACGTGCGCCGGTGTGGTACAGCCTGTGATGACATGCAACTCTGAACCCTCTTCCGCGATGACGACGTTATGCACGCGCTGGTTAAAGTCGCTGGAGCCAAGATACAGGCAGCTCTTGACTGGAAATACGGTCTTCATGCCCTTCTTGGCGCGGATGAAGTAGCCCGCCGGAGGGGCCGACGCAAGGTCCGCAGTGTACTTATCAGCATCCGGTGCCACCAGCTTCCACCAATAGTCCTGCAAAAAGTCGTACTTATCCAGAGCGGAGGCCATATCCATGATCTCCACACCCTCATATAGTGATTTGGCCACAACAGGTGTCTGGTCCATTTGAACGAAAGAGCCTGAAGATTCGCCATCTAGCTTCACGCCCACATCCAGTGCCGCTTTCTTGACAATGCTCGGCAGGTCTTCGGCATTGTCTACGGTCTCCTGGGGTCTTGCCTCCGATTCGTAGCTCTCCAGGTCCACATCTGTGCCGTATAAGGCCTTCTTGTCCCGTGCCTTTTTGGCCTTCTCTTCTATACCGGACACGTGCATCCTACACACCCCTCATATCCGCTTCTCTTGATCTGCTCCAGGATCTCGCCCGGATTGCCGCTACAGACGATCGATCCGCCCAGCATGACATGGGCCCGGTCCGCTTTCATGTAATCCAAAATATGGCCAAAGTGAGTGATGATCACGCCGGACTTGGTCCTCAGGCTGGGACGCAGATCCTTTTGCGTGAGAGCGTTGATGGCCTCGCCGATGAGCTTGATATTCTCCAAATCCACACCTGAGTCCGGCTCATCCAGCATAACGAAATCCGGCTGTTGCGCCAGGAGTTGAACCATCTCTGAGCGCTTTACCTCACCGCCGGAAAAGCCGCGATTGACATCTCGATCTGCAAAAGCTTCAAAGTCCATTTTCCGCAATATTGCTGGCGCGTCGGCCTTTGGATTGATGATCTTGATGAGGTCTTTGAGCCGCAGGCCGCGAATGGCCGGTGGGCGCTGAAATGCCATTCCAATGCCCAGGCGTGCCCTTTCGTCCATAGACATGTGCGTGATATCTTCTCCCTTGAATACAATACGTCCCCCATCGATGGTGTACCTGGGAATCCCTGCAATGACATTCAAGAGAGTTGTTTTGCCCGTCCCGTTTGGGCCAAATAAGGCATGGGTCTCCCCACGACTTATTCTAAGGTTGAAGTCCTTTAGAACCTGCTTACTGCCGATGCTTACCGACAGATCTTCAATCTCCAGCAGCCATATCACCTCTAAATCATCTAACCAATCAGCTCATGGAATATAATATCTTTTGCAGCAATCAGGGCCATTGCAAATGCTGCCCCATTGCAATGCATCCGGTCGATAGGATAGCAAATCCCGATTGGGCATCTGCTCATGCAAGCCAGAGGAACACCTCGTCATCCAGCTCATAGACCGGCGACACTCCTTCAAGACCGGGCGATCTTGTGGATATCTGGCTCATTTGAGCGAGGGTCAAGCCAATAGCAATCCGAACTTTCATCTAAATGGCTCTATCCAATATATTTTTCATCAAGGAGATCAATGGTGCAATTGTAGATCTAATATGAGGAATTATCAATGAGGCCATATATCCTTCTCGGGCTATGCCTGCTCTCTCTCCTGGGATGTGCAACATCTTCGGACATCCCATTCGTTTTTGGCGAAAACTCATCAAATCTGGAAGGCTACCATCCTGATCAGCTAGAAAATATCAGCACTGCCTCCCCGGATCTCGCGGGAGTGCCGCCAATTTCTACTTTAAACGATAGCGAAGTACTGATATTTCCTGTGGATAGCAGCAGCGCCGGAAAGAAGAGCTACAGGACCGTGGGGGATATCAAAGAGGAGTTCGGCTACAAATTTTGGCAGAAGAAGGGACAGGTCCTCTTCAGCCAGGGAAGATATGATGAAGCCCTCTCGGCCTTCGATCAATCGATTCAAGAGAATCCCAAGAATGCAAATAGCTGGAACAACATGGGATTTGTGCTCCTGCATATGAGCCGTTATGATGAGGCAATTGAATGCCTTGATGTGGCCATTGCCATGGATTCCTCATTGTCTGATGCCTGGAACAGCAAAGCTGAGGCCCTCTATTCCCTGGGCAGATATGATGAAGCTCTGCAGGCATGCGACGCAGCTATCCAGTCAGACCCGATGTCCGCAAATGCCTGGTTTACCAGAGCGCTGATCCTCAAGAAGCAGGCTCGCGAAGCATTCATTGTCGCGAGGGAGCTGATGTGAAGGCTGCCCTTCTCTTTCTTTTAGCGCTCATCATGACCGGCGTGGGTGCTGCCTTGGATGTGCCTTTTATCTTTGGTGAAGGCCAGGGAAACGTGGCAGATTATACGACGGATCAACTGGAGCAGGCGAGTATAAACTCCCATGACCTTGCGGGAGTTCCTCAGGTTTCATCGCCATCAGACGATGAAATTCTGGATTTTCAGGTTACCGGTGGAGGCGATGCCCCGGCTACCTCGACGGAGAAGAGGGTCGGCGATCTCAAAGCGGAGTTTGATGCCAGAGTGGAGCCAGACAATTCGCGGGTGAATGACGAGGCGGTTGTACTTGCGCTCAAATATCCCGGCGATCTTGCAATCGATCAGATTGCTTCAATCTACAGCTATCTGAAGAATGGAGATGGCGAAAGGAAGGGATGGGGCTATGTGAGAGACCCGAGAGGCATCGACTACCTGAGATACGCCAATGCATCGCTGAAGCTGGGAGATAGAGCCAACTGCGCGGGCGGCGGAGACTGCGACGATTTTGCCATACTCATGGCTGCCTTGGTGGAATCAGTTGGCGGCACCACCAGGATCATTCTTGCTCGTAATAGTAGTATTGGCGGACACGCTTACACCGAAGTATACCTCGGCAGTTTGTCCGAGCCGAACAATCAGGTGAAAGATATCATATCCTGGCTGCAGCAGAAGTACGGCACAGACAGGATCTACACCCACATCGATACCGACACGAAGGATGTCTGGATGAATCTCGACTGGGGGGCGGATGAGATGGGCAATGCGCATCCAGGCGGGCCGTTCTTCCTGGGCGATAAACATATCGTCCTGTGCATAAGGGATACATATACAAAGACGCCGCTGAGGTTGCCGGAAGGATACGCGAGTCGCACTTTGCCACATGCGGACAAATTTGGACTGATTGCAGTGCTGGGAAATCATTCCAGTTCATCGTCGAACGTCGTCGTGGACTTTAGCCCGGATGGTCACACTCTGGCAGAGGGCTGTGAGAGCGGCACAGTGAAGCTATGGGATACGGCCAGCGGTAACGTGATTCGGTTCTTGGAAGGCCACCCTGATTGTGTGTTTAGCGTGATTTTCAGCCCAGATGGCCGCACTCTGGCATCTGGCAGCCGTGACAATACAGTGAAGATTTGGGATACGGCTAGCGGTAACGAAATTCGATCCATGTGGGGCCATACCAATATGGTACGGAGCGTGGCTTTCAGCCCGGATGGCCGTACTCTTGCATCCGGAAGCAACGACGAAACAATAAAGCTATGGGATACCGCCAGCGGTAACGAGATTCGCACCCTTGGGCATCCAGGCTACTCCGGTGTGATATTTAGCGTGGCATTCAGTCCCGATGGCCGCACTTTGGCATGTGGTAGCTATGACGGGACAATAAGACTCTGGGATACAGCCAGCGGTAACGAGATTCGTACAATTGCAGGCCACTCCGATTCGGTGTGGAGCGTAGCATTCAGTCCCGATGGCCGCACCTTAGCATCTGGCAGCCGTGACAACACCGCGAAGATCTGGGACACGGCCAGTGGAGTGCTGCTTCGCACCCTTGCAGGCCACTCCCTTTGGGTAGAGGACGTGGTCTTCAGTCCAGATGGTCGCACATTAGCATCTGGAAGCGGGGACGGCACAGTGAAGATATGGGATACATCCAGCGGTAACGAGATTAGCACACTCGAATGCCACTACGATATCGTGTCGAGCGTGGCATTCAGCCCGCACGGTCGCACCCTGGCGTCCGGCAGCTATGATGGAACAATCCGTCTGTGGCAGGTAGTATGACATCGCATGTCCGGCTGGCTGGGACTGGGGGTGCAGTCCATTAGTCATTCCGTCGAGGAAAACGCAGCTTTTTCGCGTCCTTCGCGTGAGACACCGTTTCATGCGAAGGCGCGAAGTCCCTATGAACAAGAATTAAAATAGCGGGAATGCCAATTATCTAACTCCATGCGTTTCTTCAACACAGCCGGGCCGGTAAATTGTGCCGATCACTACTGCTTGCCGCCCCTTCAGCGATTCAATCTCCCGGAGATCCTGAGCCTGATAGAGCAGAAGAAATACTTCGTGCTCCATGCGCCCAGGCAGACCGGCAAGACTTCCTGTCTCTTAGCCCTCATGAAACATCTGAACCGCCAGGATATCTATAGGGCGCTTTACATGAATGTCGAGGGTGCCCAGGCAGCACGAGAGGATGTTCGGCGTGGGATGAGGGCAGTACTGATTCAGATGGCTACAAGGGCACAGGACTATCTGAATGACTCATTCATGTTGCGGCGCCTGCCAAAGGCCCTTGAAGATTACGGAGAGGATGCCGCGCTTGAGGTTCTCCTCAGTGCATGGTCCCGCACGAGCCCCAAACCCATCGTCCTCTTGATCGACGAGATTGACTCACTTATTGGCGACACACTCATATCAGTTTTGCGCCAACTGCGATCAGGCTACGACAAGCGACCAGGGGATTTTCCGTCTACTGTCGTCCTCTGCGGCGTTCGGGACGTGCGGGACTACAGGATTCATTCAGACAAAGAGAAGTCTCTGATCACAGGCGGAAGCTGCTTTAACATCAAAGCTGAGTCGCTGCGCCTTGGAAACTTCACCCGTTCAGAGGTTCAGGACCTTTACCTCCAGCACAAAGAAGAGACTGGCCAGGCCTTTGAGCCCGGCGCTCTGGACAAAGCCTGGGCGCTCACCGCGGGCCAGCCGTGGCTCGTCAACGCTCTGGCCTACGAGACCTGTTTTAGAATGACTGAAGGTAAGGACAGATCAAATCCCATTAGTTGCGAGATGATCATCCAGGCCAAGGAGAACATGATCGCCAGACGCGAGACACACCTGGACCAACTGGCGGACAAACTGCGAGAGGAGCGGGTACTCAGAGTGATAGAGCCCATCCTGGCAGGCAGGGCAAAACCCGGGCAGCTTCCCGAGGATGATGTTCAGTACGTCGCAGATCTTGGGCTGATCACGACTGCCGGGCAGATGCGAATCTCAAACGAGATCTACCGGGAGGTCATTCCCAGGGTCCTGACCTACACAACACAGATCACCATTGCCCAGGATCCTGCTTGGTACATTCAGGCCGACGGCCGCCTGGATCTCTCAAAGCTTCTGGAGGCCTTTCAGCAGTTCTTCCGGGAGCACTCGGAGAGCTGGCTTGAGAGGTTCGACTATCGTGAAGCTGGGCCGCAGCTTCTCATGCAGGCTTTTTTGCAGCGCATCATTAATGGCGGCGGTCGCGTCGAGAGAGAGTACGGTTTAGGCCGTGGCCGGACGGACTTGCTCGTTATCTGGCCTTTTCCTAGAGGCGTGCAGAGAGCAGTCATCGAGTTGAAGGTGCTGCACAAATCAAGGGCCAAGACTGTCCTGGAGGGCCTCGCCCAGGTGCGGGACTACGCGGACCGCTGCGGCTCAGACGAGGCGCATCTGGTGCTCTTCGACAGGACACCGGGAAAGCAATGGTCAAGGAAGATCTTCCGAAAGACTGAGGTCTGCACAACGCCAGAGGGAAAGAAGCAGACCGTCGGCGTCTGGGGGATGTGAAGCCCAGCGTCCGTCATCGGTATTTCGCAGCTTCGCGTTTTTGAGTGAACCGTGGACCGGTCTCTCACGCGAAGAATGCGAAGTCCCGATAAGAAACGGACAATTCCCGGCCACGCCCCTTATTGAGTTAAAGCGGTAGCGGCATGAAATGTCGGTCTTCGGTGCAAAATAGATATAGTAAATGAGATACCTTCTTTCCTTCAATTATGTCTCCAAAGGCCCTCTGGTTTTGCATCATCCTATTTGCCATCGGCTCTGGTGCCGCCGCAGACGTGCCTTTCGTCTTCGGCGAGAATTCGTCGGACGTAGCTGGCTATACCTCGGATCAGTTGAAACGCATGAGCGCTTCTTCCCATGAGTTGAAGGGAGTGCCGATCATCACTTCACCATTAGACACCGAAGTTATCAGCATATCTGAGACCGGCGGAGGGAGTGATAGTGGCAACAGTGTGAAGCGGACCGTAGGAGAGTTCAGGGAATTATTTGATGAAAAAGTTGATTTAAATAATCCCAATTTAAGAAAGAAAGCTGTAATTATAGCCAAAAGTTCATCTGGAGATCGCACTATAGATCAGATCTGTAAAATTTATGATTACATGAAGAAAGGCGATGGTTCGACTAAGGAATGGAGCTACTTATCTGATCCACGAGAAGGTGATTACTTTCAATCTGCCAGTGAAACCTTGAGTTACGGTGAGGAGGGTGATCCTAAATGTGTAGGTGCAGGTGATTGTGATGATTTTGCCATTCTAATGTCGGCATTGTTGGAGTCCATAGGCGGGACGACCAGAATAATTCTCGCTCACAACAACAGCACGGGAGGACACGCTTATACCGAAATCTATCTAGGTAATTCGAGTGAGCAGGGGAATCAGGTCGAAGAAATAATCGCATGGGTGAAGCAGAAATACATCACAGATAAGATTTATACTCACATTGACACCGACACCAAAGATGTCTGGCTGAACCTTGATTGGGGTGCAGAGAATCGTAGTGGGATACAGCTGTATCATCCAGGAGGCCCCTTTTTCCAGGGTGATAGGCATATTGTCATCCGTATAAGAGAGAGCGCCCGAAAGACATTTCTCAGAGTCCCTGAAGGATATAAGAATATTGAGCCCAAACAGAAACCTGCTGTCCCAGAAAACCAACCACCTGTTATAGTCAACTTGGTATCGGATAAATCCAGTCCGCAAGCGGCAGAAACTATCATAACATGGACTGCTCAGGCTTCTGACCACGAGAACGATCCGATTCGTTACATGTTTATCCTCAACGGCCAGCCTGTGACGGAATGGCAGTCGCAAAAACAATGGACTTGGACTACGACTGAAGCTAATGTGGGCGAAAACCAGATAGAAGTTCGAGTAAGAGATGAAAAGCATGCGGGCCCGGAAGAATACGATGGCAATAAGGTGGAGAGCTTCACCATAAATGAATTCACGTCGCTGCCTGTCGTTAAGACAGAGAACGGGCCCCCAGCCCTGAACAGCTTCACCGCCGATAAGGCCAGTCCACAAGAGGCGGGAGCAACTGTAAGTTGGAAGGCAGAAGCCAGTGATCCAGAATCCGATCCAATCTTATATCGTTTCTTTGTCAACGGTACGCCTTGTAGCGATTGGCAACCGGTGAACCTGTGGGCTTGGACTACTACTGAGCCCGGCACCAGTCAAATCGAGGTTCAGGTAATGGATGGAAAGCATGCTGGTCCGGATAGATGCGATGCCAATAAGGTAGCTAGTTTCACAATGAATGGACCACATTCGGCACCCCATGTGTCTGCAAATCGAGCTAATAGTAGTGCTAAAATAGATTCGAGCGAAAGAACGGATGTAGGTATTTATCATTCCGCTCAGAAGTATGTTGCTACTTGGCAAAAAACTATTGGCGATTTTACATCTAACAGCATTTCAATAGATGAGACTGAAGATTATGGATACATAGTTACTGGGACAAGAATTGGGGGAGATATCTTACTTCTAAAGATCAATTACAATGGCAGCATAGAATGGGAGAAGAGATTTGGTGGCCCAGGTTTCGATGAAGGAAACTTTGTAAGACAAACCCGAGATAGTGGGTATCTCGTAACTGGGACAAAATCTGCAAATGGAAATTATGATGTTTGGCTAATAAAAACTGATTCAGAGGGCAATATTGAGTGGGAAAAAACCTTTGGGGGATCTGAAATGGATACAGGGAACTTCGGATCAGAAACCCATGAAGGAGGTTATATTATATCTGGAAAAACCGAATCTCTTGATTCAAAAGGGAACGGAGATATTTGGCTAATTAAGTTGAATGAGCTTGGAAACGAGGCATGGAACAGGACTTTTGGCACTAGCTACCAAGACATTGGAAATGCAGTATATGAGACTAAAGATGGTGGCTATGTTATTTCCGGAGATATGGGTGGTCTTCTCAGATTGATCAAAATAGACTCTTCGGGAAATTATGAGTGGGAAATGAATTATGAGGAAGTGACAGCCTTTCCGCCTACATCCCTGAATGCAGATAGCGGCTATATTGAAGCCTCACGAATATATTCCTCAAGAAGTGATGAAGGATTGCTTGTTAGAATAGCTGCAAATGGAAGTGAGTTATGGCGAAAGACCTTTGATGGAAGGGATCACGGTATGGGAAGATCTGCCCAATCAAGCGACGATGGTGGCTTCGTAATTACCGGAGTAAAGGGTGGAACAATGGATGATGATAACGGCTATTATGGAAAAGGCGACGTATGGTTATTAAAAACCAATTTTAGAGGTGAAAAGGAATGGGAAAAGACATTTGGTGGACATAAAGCTGATATCGGAGAAGCAATCATCCAGACAAATGATCGTGGATTCCTTATAGCGGCATATTCGGAATCTTATGAGGACGGTAGGGGGTCGCTTTTACTTATAAAGACTAATCAGGATGGAGAACTAACTTGACATGCTCATATTTGCCATTACCATCATTTCAGCCCGACGACCCGTACTCTGGCTTCTGGAATCTTGGACGGCACCATCCGTCTGAGGGATATGATATGACCTTAAAGGTTCAGCGCAGAGCCGCTGCCGGCAGGCTCTTTTGGCTGGCCGGAATCGAAGGGCTGCCCATTAGCCATCTGTTAAGGAAAATGCAGTTTCTTCGCGCCCTTCGCGTGAGACATAACGCTTGTTCACACGAAGGCGCGAAGACACAAAATCCGGCAGATTCAAATTCCAACCCATAATTGATTCACTACCGAACAGGAGAGTTACAATAAAAACTAAAATCAAAGCGCGCCCAAAGCCCGCGCTTCCACCTCGTCAATCGCCCGGCAGAGCTCCGTATATCCCAGCACAACCTTGCCAGCCGCCGTCTCTCTTGCCCCCAGAAGCTCGCACAGCTCCCGATCGAAGTCCTCCAGATCGATTCTTCTCTTACGCAGATACTCATGCCCCCAGGGGCCGGCCACCAGATATTTGTTCAGGGGATCGGAGCTGCTCACAAAGTGCCCCAGCATGGCCTTCGCAGGTTGGTCCAGCCGGTCGAAGGTTTTTTTCAGCGCGTTCGCTTTCTTCTGCTCGTCAGCCCTGCTGGCCAGACGGGGCCGGAAGACCAGGCTCTCCAGCGCCGCCGCCAGGACCGCGTCCAGATTAAGCTTGGCGAAGTGGATGAAGTTGGCCAGCGTCTTGGCATCGCGGGCTTTGGCAGCAGACTGCACGTAGACTGAGATCTTGCCGATCTTCTCTGAAAATTCGCCCTGGCGAAGAGGCTCGAGCATTCTCTGCACCTCCTCCGCGGCCTGTGCAATTGAGAGTTCTTGCCCCCCTTCCTGAGCGCCTTCCGGCTCACTAGTCCGCTCGCCTGCCATTTTTCCACCTAAAACATGAGCCGGGGCAATATCCTCTGCCCGGCTAAAAGGGCGCTGGCGTCCTCTGCTCGGCGGGTGACTTCAGCCTTGTTCCCGGAGACCAGCACCTCAGCCGGGCGGGGCTGGCCGTTATACTGAGAGGCCATGGAAAAGCCATAGGCACCAGCATCCAGGAAGGCCAGAACGTCAGAGCGCGCAAGCGCGGGCAGCCGCCGGTCTTTGGCCAGCACATCTCCCGTCTCGCAGATGGGGCCTACTATCGTGTAGGTCTCCTGCGCCGCTTCTGCCGCTTTATTGGCCACCACCACATGATGATAGGAATCGTAGAGCATGGGCCTGGCCAGGACATTGAAGCCAGCATCCATGTCCACAAAATTGACATGAGCCCTCTTGACGGCATTGACTCGAGAGAGCATGATTGTGGTATCGGCCACGATGCTTCGGCCCGGCTCAAGGATGAGCTTGGGGGAGATTCCCAGATCGCGGCAGCGGCCTTTGAATACTGGCAGGACTGCGGCAGCGAGATCGGATGGTGTTGGTGCAGGCTGGTCGGGATGATACTGGATGCCAAGGCCTCCTCCCAGGTCGATTCTCTCGATAGACCCGCCAGCGGCTGTGACTGCCGCGGCAATATCCATCATCTTGCCAGCCGCCTCTGCGAAGGGGGATGTATCCAAAATCTGCGAGCCGATGTGGCAATGCAGGCCTACGGGCTTTACCCCCTCCTGGCTCATGGCTCTCTTGTAGGTCTCGGCCACCTGCTCCGCTGGAATGCCGAACTTGGAAGAGCGAAGGCCTGTGGCAATCTTTGGATGTGTCTTTGGAGATACATCGGGATTGACCCTGAAGAGGATCTCTGCCTCGCGTCCCAGCCGCTTCGCGGTCTCTGCGAGATGCTCCAGTTCCTCGCGAGAGTCCACTGACATGCGCACATTCGCCTGGATTGCCATCTCGTGATCCTTCTCGCTCTTGGAGTTGCCGTTGTAGAGGATCTTTTCCCGAGGGATGCCGGCCATACGCACAACGGAAAGCTCTCCCGCTGAGAAGACGTCCGCGCCCATGCCTTCCTGGGCGGCGATGCATAGCATTGTGAGGTTGCCATTGGCCTTCACAGCGAAGTACTTGTCCGCATCTGGAAAGGCACGATGATAGGCGCTAATGTTCTCGCGCAGGCGGCTCTCAGAGGTGACGTAAAGAGGGGTGCCCAGTTGCTCTGCCAGGGCGAAGCAATCCACATCTTCCAGAAAGAGGTGATTGTCGCGAGAGGTGATATGAGATTTTGGTCCGAACATGATTTAGAAGATCTCCCAGGGATTACTAAATCGTTTCTATGAAGGAGACTCTCCCCCAAATCGGCTGAGGGGCGGCATGAGCGAAGGAGCTTCGTGCTATCAGCGTCAGGTAAAATTATAATGGATAACAGATCTCTGATTGACGCCGATGAGTGGCAAGATGATTGGCAGGGAGTAAATCTATGAAGATTCTAATTGCCGAATATGCCTCTGCTCTTGGCCTTGGTGGCACGTATGAGCTGGAGGGGCGGGCAATGCTTGCCACTCTGGCGAGCAGCTTTCAGAGGGCCGGGCATGTGGTTGCTTATCCCACATCCGGGCCCACCGTTGAAGCGGGCTGGCCCATTCTCGTGAAAGGAGAAGAGGAGTTTGCTGGCGTCCTGGCCGGCAAAGCGGACGCAGGACTCCTGATTGCTCCGGACTGCATGCAGCCGCATTTTCTGGAGATCCTGGAGAAGAACATGCTGAACCTGGGGGCAAGTCCCGATGCCGCGCGTCTGGCCGCCGACAAGCTGCTATGCACACGGGCGCTGGCGCAGGCAGGAGTCTCTGTGGCCGAGATTGTGGATAGGCCCGATCCCGTAGAGCAGGGCTGCCATCGCTATGTGGTAAAGCCGCGCACGGGCTGCGGCTCGGAAGGCGTGCGAGTCACCTCTTTTGCCAGGCCTGGTCCCGATGAAATTGTTACTCGCTACCATGAGGGTCTGCACCTATCCGCCAGCTTCATTGCGGACGGTGGCGGCTTCTTGCCGCTCACCATCAACCGTCAGCTAATCGATTTTCAGGGCGACGGCATGAGCTATCAAGGAAGCCAGGTTCCCTACAGCACGCCTCGCGCCGATGAAATTTGGGCAGAGGCAAGAAAGGCGGCATACGCCCTCTCTCTCTCCGGGTACGCGGGAATCGACTTTGTGCTGGGGGAGCGGCCCTGGGTCGTGGATGTGAACGCCCGGCCAACAACGTCCATTATCGGGATTGCCAGGGTCATGAAAGAAGAGATTGGTGAGCTAATTCTGGATGCGAGGTTGGGAAGGGCGACGGAGAAGGTGACGCTGGTGGGTACGTGGACATTTAGGAAGGAGGATCTCTAATATCAGCTAAGATCATGTGGGGAATGGATCGCCTACATTAGCTCCATATGAACGTACGTCTTTTTATTTGTTTGATAATAGGGTATTCTCTAGTGGAGGAATGACTTTGAGATATTTGTATGCACTTATGGGCATAATCCTGCTTCTGGCTGCAACTGCCGTAGCCGGTAGCTTTACAGCAAAGATGGATGTTGAGACCTATGTGGATGCGAACAATGCCAACCAGAGCTTTGAAGATAGTGATTTGCTATGGGCTGCATCCCAGGGGAGCCAGCCCGAAAAACAGGTCTATTTGAGCGTCATCAATATGTTAGGCAGCCAGGGAGTCTTCAAACCAGAGCAGATTGCCGCGGCGATGCTGACTCTTGATGCTGCCCAGGTGGACAAGCCCGGTAAGGTCAGAGCTTACTATAAGCACGGGGAGACTCTTGATACAACAACCTGGTATGACAAGGCTGATTATGATTCCGAGGTCTCTTCTCCATCCTTGAATATTGATAAAGAGGGAAGCTACACCCTGGATATAACATCTCTCGTCAAGAAAGCAGTCGAGACCTGCACGGAAGGGTGTGGCTACTCCATAGTAATTGTGGCGGAGGATGACGCATCTGTGGGATTCGCATCTGGCAGGGCTTCTGGAAATGGGCCTGTTCTTGAGTATGAAACCGAGTGAATACAAGAGATAGGTGAACTTTTCCGGCAGGGGGGGCAGACCATTCCCATTCCCCTGCCATTTGTCCTGCTCTTCTGATCATGGAGATTTTATACATCTTTAGTCTTTAGGTAGATTATGCGCATTGGCACGTCTCGTATTGCGGTTTCCAGCCTCGTTCTTGCGTTCCTCTTGCTGGTTGGCATGGCTGTGCTGCTTTCCAATGGCTCTGCAGTTTCCGGTGTTTCTGGAAAAAATGCTGCAGAGGTAATTCTCATCAAGTCCCCTGGATGCACGAAATGCACAGCTGCAGAGAGAACATTAGACGAGGTTGGGCAAGAGGTGCCCATCAATATAACCAGTTACTACTATTATTCTGATGAAGGACATCGCATCATCAAGCAGTACCGAGCCAAGGATGTTCCTGCCATCATAATCGGAATGCAGGTGATTAACTACCGGGATTATGAGGACGACAATGCATTGCTCGAAAGCCTTATCAGAAGCGCCCTGGCTAATCAGACCCCAAATCTTCCGGCTGCATTCAGCCTGCCCAGCAATGAGAGCACAGAGCAGAATCTTGGTGCAGCGGCCAATGGCTATAGCCTTGACTTGCAGGAGATATCTCTTTACACCGTATCTGCCGTCTTAGGAGCAGGCCTGGTGGCAGGTTTCAATCCCTGCTTGCTGGGGATTCTGGTCTTCCTGGTGGCGTCGGTTCTCTCCTCTCGGGGAAAGAGGCGTGAGCTGGTGATGATGGTTGTATTCTTCTCCTTGGGCATCTTTACCATGTACTTTCTCTTTGGCCTGGGCATGCAGCAATTGCTGCAGACTGAGGCGATCTCCAGCGCTTTCCGCTATATTCTGACCGTCTTTCTCCTCTTGGCCGGCCTATCTCAGGTATGGGATGCGATGCGGCTGCACCAGGGACGGCGATCTATCTTTCGCACGGACTGGGCTCTCAAGTACTTCCAGGCCGGGATAGATAATGGACGCTTCAGCTCGTATTTTGTTATAGGAGCGCTCTTCTCCCTGGTCAAAGCTCCCTGTGTGGGGGCCATCTACCTCGCGATACTGGATCTCCTCTCTGCCAGAAGCTACTTCGAGGGGGCAGCTTACCTTTTCTTCTTCAATCTGGGGGTTATTCTGCCCATCATTATTCTAGGCGGGGCAATAGCTCTGGGTATGAGCCCGGAGCAGGTAGACTCTTTCCGCAAGGATCATAGGGTAGCAATGAGGCTGGTCACTGGCTTGACACTGATTGCGCTGGCCCCCCTTCTCTACTGGCAGCTCATTTAGTGGGCGCGCCTCGTAAGAAAGGATTAAAATAGAGAGATGGCTCACCAACATTTTCGAGGTGTATCTTTTTGTTTTTAGTTGGAGAGGCTCTCATAGGAAAAGAGCCTGAGATTGCTCATATAGATCTGATCATTGGAGATAAGGAGGGACCGGTAGCCACGGCTTTTGCCTCTGGCCTCACGCAGCTTTCGGCAGGGCATACGCCCCTTTTGGGTGTCATCCGGCCCAATCTGCCGCCCAAGCCGTCCACTCTTATCGTTCCTAAAGTCACTGTGAAGAATATGGATCAAGCCGCCCAGATCTTCGGGCCGGCCCAGATGGCCGTCTCCAAAGCAGTGGCGGATGCGGTAGCTGAAGGCATAATTCCTAAGGATAAGGCCGAAGAGCTGCTGATAATCGTATCCGTGTTTATTCATCCCCAGGCAAAAGACTACGACGCTATCTATCGCTACAATTACGGAGCTACCAAGCTGGCACTGGAGCGGGCTATGGCTGGATTTCCGGATGTTAATCTCATGCTTTACGAGAAGGACCGCTCTACCCATCCCATCATGGGCTTCAGGGTCACCCGGCTATGGGATCCGCCGTACTTGCAGGTGGCCTTTGATCTGGTGGACCTGGCTGAGGTGCGCCGCGTCCTTGCGGCTCTGCCGGAGAGCGATCATATTCTCATCGAGGTGGGAACGCCCCTGGTCAAGATGCTGGGCATGAGCGTCGTCAAGGAGATTCGCGCCATAAGGCCGGGAGCGTTTATCATCCTGGATCTGAAGACTCTGGATACCGGAAACCTGGAGGTGCGCCTTGCAGCAGACGCCGCAGCGGATGCGGTGGTCATATCGGGCCTCGCTCCCAAGAAGACGATTGAGCTTTCCATCCGGGAGGCCAGGAAGACGGGCATCTATTCCATTATCGATATGCTCAACGTGTCTGATCCGCTGGCCGTTCTGAAGGGCCTGGAGGTCCTGCCGGATGTGGTCGAGCTGCACCGGGCGATCGATATGGAGAAGAGCGCGCATGCCTGGAATGACATTCGCGAAATCCAGACCCTGGCCAAAGAAGGGCGCAGGCTCCTGGTGGCGGTCGCGGGCGGCATTCGCGTGGATACCGAAGGCGCGGCCCTGGCGGCAGGCGCGAACATCCTGGTCGTGGGCCGGGCTATCACCCGTTCCAGGGATATTCGCGACATGACCGAGCAGTTCCTGACGGGACTGAAGCAGACTGAGATTGACCAGTACCGGGTCATGACGGACTTCTGAAGATCGCAGATCTTTGATGATCCGTTATTTTTTCTTTTTGTTGACAATATTATCCTCTTTGTGCGTACTTTGT
>JBFYLJ010000020.1:0-9371 GCA_041305465.1 Methanothrix sp. | reverse complement strand
CTTTGAGCTCTTCCAGGGTCGCATCGGTATTATCTTTCACCGCTAAAAGAAGTGGTATGGCTTTATTCATTTGAGATGCCGTGTTTATCGATGCAAATTGCCATAATGGTGTGATATCGTCAGAGAAGTTCTCGGATTTCACATTATCCACAATGGCAAGCTGTGGCCGTTCCTTTACGGCTGAATTATAGAACTTCGCTATTCTTTGTTCATCGCTTTCGACCAAGACAATTACTACCTGTTGCCCTTCTTCGTCATCATTGTAGACTTCAAAGCCTCTGAGTGCCAGGCGCATAGCTAGCTCAGTAAGATATGGCCTATAGCCTACTCCATGGACTTTGGGACCGGTGATCTTAACTTTCAGCTTCATAGTCTCATCCTTAATTTATATCGGCATGCTATTTGGCTGTTTCCTCAATCATCAGGTCTGAGGTGTTCGACTTTTTCACCACATTTCCAATGACCACCGCCAGCTAGTCTAAGCTTATAAAAATAGATCTCACTGCATCCCCAGTCGTTCTTTTATTGCTTTAACATCTGATTGCATCTGCCTGAAATGCATCCCGTATCCAGGTTGAATGTCTTCCCTCATGCCTTTGACCTCTTCAAGTACCTGTGGAATTGCGTCCGTATTCTTTCGCACTGCTTTCATATCACTGCGCACTGCTTTCATATCACATGCCATTTCTCGGAGGTCGTCACTCATATTTAGGAGCAGAGGAATCGCCTTGTTCAATTGGACTATCGAGCAGAATTGTGAATAATCTCCGATCTTCATGATCTCTCCCTCAAAGTCCTCAAAGATTATCTTCGATACCTCTGAGCGATCAGGACGCTTGATTTCAACTAGAGCACGAAAGGCCTTGACTGCTTCATCATCACCATCGGCAAAGACCAGAACCACATCACCTTCGCTGCTTTCAGTATTATGAGCTTCAAACATCTTGATTCTTTCGGACATGGCCAAGCCCAACAGAAAGTATCTGTAGCCCACATCATGCACTTTGGGACCGGTAATCTTAACTTTCAGCTTCATAGTCATCCTTGATATAGATCTTCAATCTATTTGGCTGTTTCCTCAATCTTCCAGCTTTTGCTTGGCCACTCCCTTGTCGCCGCCCCTCAGCTACACCACAAAGTTCCTCAGAGTCCCAATCCCTTCGATCTCCACTTCCACCGCATCTCCTCTTTTCAGCGGCCCCACTCCCGGCGGCGTGCCTGTGGCAATAACATCGCCCGGCTCAAGGGTCATGACGCCGCTTATGAACTGAACCAGCTTCGGCACATCGAAGATCAGGTCGGAGGTGTTCGACTTTTGCACCACATTTCCATTAACGCGCGTCTGGATATCTGCGTTGGAGGGATCGATTCTGCCGATCCAGGGGCCGAAGGGCGCAAAGGTGTCAAAGCTCTTGGCTCGGGTCCACTGGCCGTCTTTTCGCTGCAGATCACGGGCAGTCACATCGTTAAAGCAGGTGTAGCCCATGATATACTGCTCCGCCTCAGCAGCCTTGACATTCTTGCAGTGCTTTCCAATGACCACCGCCAGCTCGCCTTCATAGTCCACCTGCGTGCTGGTGGATGGATAGATGATATGCCCTTCCGGCGCCAGGACGGAGGAAGGCGGCTTTAGAAATAAAATCGGCTCCTCGGGAAGCGGCATCTTCAGCTCCTCGGCATGCTTTGTGTAGTTTAATCCCACGCAGACGATCTTGGTTGGCTGGCATGGAGGCAGAATGAACAGTCCCTCCAGACCCAGCACCTCTCCTCCGGAGATTATGCCATTCTCTTTGGTGTACGATCCCCCTCGCACTATCCCATCCTTCATAAAACGGACTATCATTTCCAACCTTCTCTCCTTTCTTTTGGCTCTCGATTTGTTAGTTCGTCGCTCTGTGCGTACTCTGCGATCTCTGTGTCTTCGTGGTGGATTAGTTGTCAGCCACTGGTTATTGCCAATGGTTACCTTTTATCCCCGGCAGGGACCTTTGCCGCCGGTCGGGCCTCGCCGGTATCGCCCAAACTCGCTCTCCAGCAGCCGATCTGCCATGATAACCGGCCCTTCCACACAGACCCGGAGCCCATCCGGATCCAGGCAGCAGGAGCCGCAGATGCCTGCTGCGCATTTGAAGTAGCGGTTGATGCAGGCCTGGGTCTTTTTGGCATGCTCCCGCGTTCTGGAGATTATGTCCCACATCATCATCTCCGGACCGCAAAGGTAGATCTGATCGTAATCATACAGGTTCAACTCTTTTAGCCCGGCGGCAGCGCGCCCGTGTATGCCCAGGGAGCCGTCATCGGTGGTGATAATAGTATCACCCAGAGCCTCAAACCTATCCTGGAAGATTAAGTCGTCCTTTGATCGAAATCCGAGCAGAGAGGCAACTTCATAGCCTGCTCCTTTGGCCTGCTCTCCCAGAAAAGCCAGAGGTGCAGTTCCCACACCCCCGCCGATGAGCAGAATTCTATTGCCCCGCAGGATAAAGCCATTGCCCAGAGGGCCGCGCAGGCCGACGGCGTTTCCTGCTCCCAGGCCAAAGAGCGCGCCAGAAGCCACACCCACCGACTGCACCGTTATGGTATCAGGGCCCGAGAAGCTCATCGGAATCTCGTCCACACCTCTGATCCAGACCATGACGTACTGCCCTGGCGCCGGGTCGAGGTTTTTATCCAGCCGGAAGGTCCTGATGAGGGGCGCCTCCGAGCGCACTTCTTCTATTACGCAGTTTATTGGTCTCATGAGCTTCTCCTCCCGGCCAGGCCGCATAGCTCCTCTAGTGTCAGCGATTTTCGTTCAAGGTAGAGGGACAGGCCGGTTGTGATCTCCTCAAAGATGCCGTAGCCCCTGAGAAGAGCTGTTCCAACCTGCACAGCCGAGGCACCGGCCATGATCATCTCCACAGCATCTTCCCAGGTGGAGACTCCGCCTACGCCTATCACTGGAATCTCCAGGCGGCTGGCCAGCTCGTAGACGCAGCGCACTGCCACTGGTTTGATGGCCGGACCGGAGAGGCCGCCAAAGCGGTTGCCAAGGATCGGATAGCCTGTCTCGATATCAATGGCCATGGCCTTGAGTGTGTTTATGGCCACAATGGCGTCGGCCCCGCCCCGCTGCGCAGCCAGACCCAGCTCAACAATATCGGCTGTATTCGGTGTCAGCTTGACCCAGACAGGCACATTTGAGGCAGCCTTCACGGCCCCTGTGACAGATTCCACCAGATCAGGATAACGACCCAGCTCGCTTCCGTATTTTTCTGCATGAGGGCAGGAAAGGTTGAGCTCGAAGGCGTCAACCTTCAGGCTGCGGGCGATCTGGGCGAACTCTGCTGCAAATGATCCGAAGATGCTGGCGATGACTGGCACCCCGCAGGCGCGCGCCTTATCGATCTCGTCTTGAAAATCTTTGTAGGAAGGATTAGGCAGCCCCATAGCATTGAGAAGACCGCTCTCTACGTGAACAACGGTGGGGCCGTGGTGGCCCTCCCGCGGCAAAGATCCCACGGATTTGGTGACCACACCGCCTGCCCCGGATCTCGCGGCACGACAGAGAGAGGCACCGGTGGTGCCCAGGATGCCTGCCGCCAAAAGTATCGGATTATTAAGCTCTAGGCCGCCGGCATGAATGGAAAGGGATGGCATGAGAAGGAAGATCAGCCAGACAAGATAAAAGGCTTATTAATGAATCAAATTGATTTCAATCGTCTGCAGATGAGATCGTTCTCTGCTGCTGATTGAAAGATCAATTGCAGAGAACGATTGTCCGAGCCTCGCAAATGGCTAAATGGCTCAGCTTTCTGTTTTCTTTAGCTTTTCGTGGGACGGATCACCATAACAGGGCTCAATGCCAGGCGCGCCACATCAAAGGTCGTGCTCCCCACGCGAATCTGTCGGCTCCAGCTTTTTCCCTGTGAGCCCATCATAATCAGGGAGACATCTTGGCTCTTGGCCAGAGAGAGGATCTCCTGCGCACAATGGCCCATCGGGACATGAACCGTGATCTTTCTGCCCTGGCCTGCCAGTTCTTCACGCAGCAAGTTAAGCCTCTTTGCCGCCTCATCGAAATCCTCCTCTTTTGAGATCACATGTACCAGCAGGATCTCCCGAACGTCTTTCAGATCCCTGACCGCAGATATTGCCCGCTCCGCAGCTGGAGAGAAGTCGGTAGTAAGCAACACTCTGGAAAACATGTCCAGGCAGAATCTTTCCGTCTCTCCGCCTTTGCCTTCATCCAGGATCTTGTGGCGGATGATGAGCAGATCTGTATGGCCGTGCCTGAGTACCTCAGTAGAGACAGACCCCAGGAGCATGCCCTCTATCAGCCCTTTGCCCTGCGCTCCCATACAGATGAGTGAGGCCATCTCTTCTGCGGCCGTCTTAATGATGGCTTCGCCCACACTGCCCCCCTCTACTATCATCTGCCCCGATGCAGGCTTCAGCCTCTTCATATCAACCCCATCCGCGCCGCTCATCGGTTCTACAATGACCTTTAAGACCTGCCGGACAGAGAGTACCTTCTCGCCCAAATGGGATAAGTGATCGGCCTGCTCGGCAAGCCTGGTTTCTGCCTCATCGATAAGAGAGTCATAGCTCCATCCCTTCCTCTCTAGGTTCATGGGATTGCCGCTGTCCACGACATTAAGAAGCACGACCTCTTCTATGCCCGGCATCTGTGCCAGGCATTCTTGCATCTTGTGGGCATAGCTGGAGAAGTCGGTTGGAACCAGAACTTTTTTGAACATAGTCTTTCCTCTTTCTACACTTCAACTACAAAATATATCAATTTAGTGATGTTTTCAGTTCTTCCTATTTCAGATTTTCATCTACTCTTTTGCATAGAGATCTTCTGCCACCTGCATGAGTGAATCTCCCAATACCTCTCTGCCATAGTCAGGCAGTATGGTAATGCGCTTTTCCCGGTAGCATTCCTTCAGCTCCTGGATGTAAGCCGTCTGAGATGCCTTCTTCTCCCGGCAAAAGCGGCAGTCGCAGTCCGAGATTACATGGTTGATGATAATAGAGGAGACTGTAACTCCGTGTGACTCTACCGTCTCAATCAGGCGGCGGCTTTCTTCTACTGCCGCTTTCTCTGGAATGGTGACGATAGTGATGCTGGATGCCTGCGGATCGATAAGGACAGAGCGCATAGTCTCGGCTTTCAGGCGCATGGTCCTTACTTCCGAAAGAATACGATCTGCGAAGCCAGGCTGCAGAAGGTCGAGCATCCCCATCCACCGATTTCTCATGCCAAGCACTTTTGTGACAAATCCAGTGGTGATGGAAGGCAGTTGCAGCAAAGGCAGGACCATGGCTGTCGGGGCCGAGTCTATAACCACGAAGTCGTACTTCTTTTCTGCGTAGATGTCATTTAGTTTGTCCATGAAGATCAATTCGGAGACGCCGGGCATGTTTCCGAAGTCTTCAGGTAACACCTCCACCTCAAATAGGCCGAAGAGAGCTGTGAATATGTTCTTGTATCTGCGAAAGAAGCTGCTTGCCTCCTCAGCCAGATCAGGTTCATACGCATAGAGATGCTCGCGGATCTTTCGTGGCTGGCTTCCCAAATCGATGTCAAAGATGTCTGAGAGAGAATGGGCCGGGTCCATGGAGAAGACCAGGGTATCCTTGCCCTGATGCGCTTTCCAGATGCCGGATGCTGCCGAGCAGACGCTTTTACCCACGCCTCCTTTGCCAGCCACGTAGATCAGTTTCATAGGCTTTAATCTTCTCAGGGGGGATTTAATGTTTTTGCGCTGCAACAAAAGGTTTTTCTACTTCCAGGACATTTTATTAGACTTAATTATAAAAGGGGGCGAAAGGTTTGAGAAAACAAATTTTTCTGATCAGTATATTTATTCTGTGGGCATCAGCAGCACATGGCGGCGCAAGCCCGGAGGCAACTGGTCTGGATATCCTGGGAAGCGAGGCGAACAATACTACTATCATAGCGCCTGACGGTGTTCCGGTCGAGGTGAATATCGTGGGCAGCACAGCCAGCAATATTCAGATAGGCTGCCCGGCAGAAGTGATCGACAGACATGGAAAGGAGTGCTGTGAATGCGCTCCATGCGGCGAGAAAAAGTGCTATAAAACCCCATGGGACGACTTCAAGAGACCGCTGTGCTACCCATGGAGTTCGTATATTCCCACCAGATACAACCGGCCGCTAATTAGAAAAGATCAGGCATACATAAGCACCGCGCCAAAGATACTCACCTTGGGGAGTGTTACCACAAAAGCATAAGTTTAAATGCATTATTTTTACCATTTTTTTATACATTTCCTCATGTTGTATCGAGCTTATCCCAAGCAATTTACATCTTTGGTTAAAATATTTTCCAATTATGCTTAAGGAATACGGACTAATCGGCCCGAAAGATATTTCTACTTCCTGTATATATAAAACATAGGTTAAATATGTTCAGTCTAAAGGTGAAATTTGCTGGAGGGGAATGGTGTTGAGGAAATCAATTCTATTAGCTTTAGTCCTGATGCTGTCAGCTTGTAGCGCCTATGCATTTGGCGCTCCTGGATCAGTAGTAGTGGATATCGTGGGAAGCACCACCGATAATACGAGGATCACGTCATCCGGCATGGAAAAAGTGGAGCTGGAGATCATCGGAAGTGAGGCAAATAATACAATTATATCTCCGCCTATGAAGATTGAAAGATGCCCAAGACATATATGTCCTGACGGCGTCTACTCTGACTCAGTCTATTCTGTGGCAAAAACCGAAAACAAGGAGAAACGTTATCCTTGGGAGAATATGCATCTGGGAGTAGATGCCTGGTATGGCACCTTCTGGTACACAGATATCAATATGCCGAAGTGGCCCCAGTTCTAAATTTGGAAACGGTCGTTGATGTAATTTAGAACTGAAATTAACTTTTTTCTTTAGTTTATAAATCATCCTGGTGATGAGTTGAGGAAATAAAACGGCTCAGGGTGAGGGGATGGCTAAGGGTAGTAGAAAAGCCCCTGCGCCGTTTCATTGTTTTGGGTTTTGTTCCTACATAATATTAATAATAACAATGTAATCATCATAGTATTTAACTCTTTCGATATTCAAATTCAGTAATATTCTGATAAGATAGCGCTCATCGATTTGGGCCAACGAAAGTCATTAAATACACCCTGGATTTACCTCAAATAGATCCATGCATAATTCCAACAAGACATATTCCAGCAAGACATTTTCTCCTGGCAAGAGCGAGCTATTCTGGTGCGAAAAATGCAGCATCCCTCTTTTAGCTGAAAGATGTTCTGCCTGCCATACTATTGGACGCAAAATAGAGCTTGCGCCGCCAGGAGACATTCGTTTATGTTCGAGGGCGGCAAAGGAGCTTCTCTCTTCGCTATTTAATCAAAATTACGGCACGGCCGATTTCCTGGATGGTAGGATAATCCTGCTTAACAAGATTGCAGGATTAGACCGTCGCGATCAGGTGATACTGGAAGGCCGCCACATCGCAACGCTCTGGTTTGATGTAACTGCCGGCAGCCACAAGCTGGATTTGGAGACTGCCGGGGCCGCCCTGCTTTGCGGTAGATCCAAGAATGGCCTGGTTTTATGTGATGATTCAATATTAAGAGGCCACATAAAGGGAAAGTGGCTGGCAGAGGAGAGGATCATAAGCGGGCCATCTGCACTGGAAGAAGGCCAGAACGTCGCCCTGAAAATAGGGAAATTTTCCGGTGTGGGCGTGGTTCGCACAAAGGCAGACGGCTTGCAGTCCATTCGCATTAGGGATGTTACGAAGAGCGATTTTTCTTTGAGCGAAAATAGGCCCACTCTGGATGATATAGTCTTCGCCAATGAGCAGCCTCTAAAAGACCTGGAGAAGGCGGCAATTAATGAGATCAAGAAATATCTATCTAAAAATCGGCTTCCAGTAAATGTCTCCTTCAGCGGGGGAAAAGACAGCCTGGCCTGCCTTTGCCTCGCCAGGAAAATACTCTCCCGGCCAGAGGTACTCTTCATCAACACCGGTCTGGAATTTCCCGAGACTGTGGAATATGTGCAAAAGCTATGTGACGCCCAAAAGCTGCGGCTGCTAGAGATCAAAGGAGAAAGCGACTTTTTTGAGCATGTGAAGAGCTTCGGTCCCCCTGCCAAAGATTTTCGCTGGTGCTGCAAGACCAACAAGCTGGGGCCAATGACTGCTTTTCTTAAAGAGCACTACCCCAGGGGCTGCGTGACTATCGACGGGCGGCGCATCTATGAGTCCTTCAACCGTTCAACCATAAAGGCTGTAGAGAGAAACCCGTACGTTCCCAGCCAAACCACACTGGCGCCCATTAGAAACTGGCGGGCGCTGGAGGTCATGCTCTACATCTACTGGAAAAAGATGCTTCCAAATCCGCTTTACGAGGAGGACTTCGAGCGCATAGGCTGCTGGCTGTGTCCGGCCGCGCTGCAATCCGAGTTTGCCAACCTGAGAGTGACGCATCCCCTGCTTTATGATCGATGGACGGCCACTTTACGAGAATGGGCCGATGAGAATCATCTTGATAGGAGATACATCGATTGGGGCTTTTGGCGCTGGAAGAGGCATCCTCCCAAGATGATCGAGATGGCAAAGAATCACAATGTCAGCCTTCTAGCTGCTACTGCCGATAAAAAGGAAATTACATTGCAGGCGGTGCGGGGCAGATCGCCATGCGGTCTCGAGTACTCAATTGAGGCAAATTTATGCGCGCCCCAGAATCATCCTTTTTCCTCTGTGGCCTCGGCTCTCAATATCCTGGGCGAGGTGAAATATGCGGAGGATCTGGGAGCAGCAGTGATAAAGACAGAAAAAGGAAGGGTCACCGTCTTTGCCAACGGACAGATCCTGATCATTGCCGGCAAAGATGAGGCTGAGGGGCTTTTGCAAGATGTCTGCGAGACGATCTTGCGTGCGCAGTTGTGCACGAGATGCAAGATCTGCGAGAAGAACTGCAATCGAGGGGCAATTACCATAGCGGAGACAATGACAATTGATGTGAAATTGTGCAATCACTGCAAAAAGTGTGCCAGAGGCTGCATTGCCGCGGATCAGGCTGCTAAGATCTATGCCAGGCTGGTCAGGACCGGCGGCTGAAGGATCTACTGGGTGCATAAGCACAGACTGACCATATCGAGACAAAATGCGAGCGACACCAAAGCCATGATTAATATGTTAAATCCTTTATGATTCACTATTTTTTTGATGATTTATTAGGGGCGCTTAAATCTACTAACATTTAAATATGATTATACATGATACTAGCTAGGATCAAATAGGAGGGAATAGAACGAGGAGAATACTTGTTTTGGCAGTGTTTGCCATTGCCTTAGTAGGCATGGCTGCGTCTGCAAACTACATGTACGAAAAGGCATCCGTCAAGGGTG
>JBFYLJ010000019.1:0-2726 GCA_041305465.1 Methanothrix sp. | reverse complement strand
AGGACGACCGAGCCCTCGGGAAGGGCTGGCAAATCCTTAACGCCACCTCCCCAGAGGCGGCCCCGGCTGGCGTAGTCTTTGTCCCAGGCTTTCAGGTGAGAATCCACGAGAGACTCACTTTTTGCGTCCTTTGTGAACTTTGTGATCTTCACATGAAAAACGTTTTATTGTGCTATCCAGGCTAATAGTCGTCTCCGTTCGTTCGTCCTCCGTGCGCTCTGCGACTCCGCGGTTTTATTCAGTAACCCCCCGTGTTTGATTATTCCACTAAGAATATTAACCGCAGAGACGCAGAGTTCGCAGAGACGTGAAATTTACCTTATCAGCTTTACCTATGGATTCAACGGTTTTTCATACATGATTATTCATCCTGGGGACTACGGGATTTGAACCACAAAGCGCACAAAGCGATACCGCAAGTTCCTTGCGATGGTTATTAGTTACAGGCCGCTCTTCATCTGCACATGGATTTATTGGACCGCTTCCGCGGCTGTCTCTTAGGCGTGGCAGTGGGCGATGCTCTGGGAATGCCCATCGAGGGCTACACTGCCCGGGAGATCAAAACAAAATTCGGCCCGGTTCGTGAGATGCTGCCTGCCCCCCAAGACCACTTTCATAGCGGGCTACTCGCCGGCCAGTTCACAGATGATACGGAAGAGACGCTGCTTCTGGCCGAGTCGCTTATCGATGCCTCCGGATTTTCGCCGGACAGATTTGCAGAGAAGCTCACCGCCTGGGGCACGACCTGGACGCTGGACGAGCGGCTCAACCGGGGGGTGGGCTTTGCCACCCGCTCTGCTGTGGAGAGCATGATTGCAGGAACGCCGTGGCAGCAGTCGGGCCAGGCCATTCCCACCTGCGGCGCCGCCATGCGAGCTGCACCCATCGGCCTTCTCTACCATACGAATCTAAACATCGTCAAGAGCTATGCCGACCTGCAAAGCCTGTCCACCCACACCTCGGCCGCCGCCCGGGCCGGGGCGGTTGCTGTTGCCGTAGGCGTGGCCATGTCCTTATGCGGCTTTTCTAAGGAGATGATCTTGAGGAATGCCGCCTCCCAGGCCAGCCGCCTTGATACCGAATTTGCCGAACGGCTTCTCTGGGTCGGCGAACTCCTGGACCTTTTGCCCGAGGACGCTCTGGGCCTGATCAGAAACTCGCCTCTGGCAATGGAGAGCGTGCCTGCTGCCTTCTACTGCTTCCTCAAGTTTGAACCGAAAGAGGCGCTCATTATGGCCGCCAGCAGCGGTGGCGACACCGATTCCATTGCATCCATTGCCGGCTCCCTTTTCGGCGCAGCCTTCGGGCCATCCTGGATACCGGAGAGCTGGCTGGCAGCTCTTGAGGGAAAGGAGAGAATCGAGGATGCAGCTCGAGGGCTCTGCCGGCTCTCTGCCTCCTTCTGCCGCTAGGGCGTGGCGAATTTATATCATTAGCTTCGTTGTGGATTTTATGATAGATGTAGGAATTGTCGGTGGTTCGGGCTACACCGGTGGGGAGCTCATGCGTCTCCTCGCAAATCATCCCGAGGTTAAGGTAGTTGCTGTTACCTCTCGAAAGCTGGCAGGAAAGAGCGTTACAACGGTTCATCCTCACTTAAAGAGCATCTATTCTCAGAGTTTTGAGGCGCTTAATGGCAAAGAGGTTGCAGAGCGCTGCGACATTGTCTTTACTGCCGTTCCCCATGGCACCGCAATGGACTGGGTGCCACAGCTTCTTGATGCTGGCACGCGCGTCATCGATCTGTCTTCCGACTACCGTCTGCCTACAGACGTCTTCGAGAAGACCTATGCCACAAAGCATCGTGCTCCCCGCGATGCGGTCTTCGGACTGACTGAGCTTCATCCCGAGGTGGCGCGGGCAAAGCTGGTTGGCAATCCAGGCTGCTATCCTACCGGGGCAACCCTGGCCGTAGCCCCGCTGGCAAAGGCCGGTCTGGTGGAGCGTGTGGTCTACGACTCCAAGTCAGGCATATCCGGTGCCGGAATGGAGCCAACTGAGACCTCCCACTATCCCAACATGTCTCAGAATATCATCCCCTACAAGCTCACAACTCACCGACACGTCCCTGAGATCAAGCAGGAGCTATCTCTTCTGTCGCCGGGCATAAAAGTGAACTTTACTCCCCACGTCATCCCCTCTGTGCGGGGCATCCTCACCACGGCCCACGTCTTCGCCCGTAAGGGCGCCGAGGAGACGCTACAGGATAAGAACCAGGTAGCTTCGATATACAGAGAATTTTACAGGAACGCTTCCTTCGTTCGCATGGCAGATGGCATTCCAAAGCTGTCTTCGGTGCGCGGCTCTAATTTCTGCGACATAAGCTTCGAGCCGGAAAGGGATAGCGATCGATTGGTGGTCATATCAGCCATAGATAACCTGGTGAAGGGAGCATCCGGTCAGGCCATTCAGAACATGAACCTCATGGCAGGCCTCGATGAGAAGACCGGGCTGTGGTTCCCTGGAATGGCACCCTGAACTAATCGGCAAGATCTAGGTGAAAAAAATGAAAGTCAGAGATATTATGAATGTCAAGCCCGTCACCGTTCAGGCGGAAGCTCTTGTGAGCGAGGCGGCCCTTCTTTTACGCGAGAATAAGATCAGTGGCATGCCGGTTCTGGACGGAGAGAAGCTGGTAGGCGTGGTATCGGAATCAGACCTTTTGCGCCTTTTGTCAGTGGATGAAGAGGAAGGCGGTCTCTGGCTTCCCAGTCCTTTCGAGGTCT
>JBFYLJ010000018.1:0-19161 GCA_041305465.1 Methanothrix sp. | reverse complement strand
ACCGCGATGTCCCCGGTTCGAATCTGGGAGGCGGGATCTGTTTACTGTCCGGATGGTGTAGTGGCCCATCATGAAAGCCTGTCGAGCTTTCGACCCGGGTTCGAATCCCGGTCCGGGCGTTTATTTATTATAGTTTTAAGAAGGACTAATTTCAATTTGTATATTTTTTTAAAAAAAATATTCGTTGCAGAAACTAAAACCCATGGATTCGATCACCTTGAAGGGTTTTGACATCTTTGCCGAGGAGGCGCGCCACAGTGTGACAGCTCTCGCATACTGCCTGGAATCAGAGGAGAAGGTAATAGTCTACTCAGGATACACACAGCCCTGTCCGCGTTTGGCAGCTCTTTCGAAAGAAGCCTATCTGCTCATTCATGAGTGCTCTTTTCCTGAGCTCTTCGATGTCACCAACCACACCACGTCCCGGAAGCTGGGCAGCATGATCAAGAATCTGGGGATCAAGCGCGTCGTACTTACGCATCTTTACCCGCAGGCACAGGGATGCGAGGACGAGATGGCCGAACAGGTGATTGAGCTGTCAGGAGCGCCGACCATAGTTGGCTGGGATATGATGAGCGTTGTAATTTGATCTCTATTCGATCGAAATCATCCTATTTCTCTGCTACATCTGGCTTTTTTGCGGATCGCCATCTTCCGGTCCATCATGCAATGGTGCCAGGCTGGTCTGCCCGTTACGATGATCAATTATATCTGTATTGGACGGGTTCCGATTGATTTCCCCCATAAAACTTGAAGGTTGCGTTGTATCATTTATCCGTTTCTGGTAATAAGCAAAATATAAATATATTAGTATAAATACAATACCCACAACTATAGAATGAATAATAGCAAACCTATTATTTTTTATTATCGTATCTAAAATTATAAATACCCATCCGATGATCGCAGCAGAATAAACAATTGATAATCCGAGGTCATGCCATATAGGAATATGAGATGGTGGCCGGTTCTTAAAAAGACCACCATTCACAACTAGTTTATTAGATTCACACCTTCGATTCAGGCAATCCTCGATATCACCGGCCCTCTTAATAGCTGCATCGTATAGTTCTGTATTTCTCAGATCATAAATGATAATTCCAATAGTTGCCATGAGTCCTAGAATTCCAACAGGCAATAGAAATTCTATGTTTTCTCCCTTGGAAAAGATTGTTATTGCTGCAAGCGATATTCCTGATGCAACTGGGGTAAATGCCAGGAGTTTAAATCGGATCTCTGTAAGCAATTTTATATAGTCGGTCGTTTTTTCATAATCCAGTCTCAAGTTGGCCAGGTGATATTCTTCGTTCTCGATAGGTTTTTCTTCGGCCATTTTTCCATCTCTTGCATCTATTCTCGTTTCAAGAATAACAACTTTTTGATTTGTATTGGAATCTGTCACACTCAGTTTGATGTCTCCCATCTGCGGACTTGGTGGCCGATAGCTCGTCATCGGTTAGTGAAATCATTCAATCCCCTGCCATTAAGGGCGACTATTCGAAGGCTTTTAGCTTTTGTGCCCTTTCGTAGCTTTCGTTGGCTTCTTTATATCGGGCCATCTTCTCCAGGGCATAAGCTCTCTTTTCCCAGGCCAGGGCGTTGGATTGGTTGCGTGAGAGGATATCATCATATGACTCCACTGCCTTATCCCATCTTCCCATACTGGCGGCGATATCTGCGTTGTTAAAATCATCCCTGTCTCGGCCTGCATCTCCCTTAATGGAATCCTCTGCACCGAAGAGGAGAAGGCCGGCAAACATGAAGATGATCGTCATCAGGGCTATTCCGACAAGTAGTACGCTCACGAATACCGCCTGATCGATGGGGTTGCTATTCACACGGTCTTCATTCGAGTTGCTCTGACCAAGCAAGCCCCTCAGTCGCTTTGGAGTGACCAGGGCCAGCAGACCGGCGGCTATGAGCAGCACGCCCGCAGGAGTCCAAAAGACCCATCCCAGGAAGCCCAGGCCCAGGAAAGGAATCCAGGCAATGTACCCCACTGGAAAGCCCAAAAGCCCGCAGCCCAAGAGAAGCCACGCGACTTTTTCCCTGTTTCTGGTGTAGAGAAGTGCGCCCGCGATTCCTGCCAGGCCCAGCAGCAGGAACACGACGCCTCCTACCTCGCTCAGTTCGCTCCAGCCGGAGGGGATGTGGGATGATGACTGACCTATCATCGAGGCTACGAGATCAAAAGCTGCTATGAGCAATGCAGCAAGACCGCCCAGGAAGGCCAGGATCTGGATGGCAAGTCGATCCAGCCGGTCGTCGTCTTCCCTCAGTTCCTGTGTTTTCGCTAATTTCAAATTATTTTCATCATCTTGCAGGTCCATTTTTATTGCCACCGAGAGCCAGAATCTGATGCAGGCCTGTCCTTCTCATTACCTAATTAGACAAGACATTTCTATCCACTTAATGCTATCGTTTGCAGCTAATCCGTGTATAGTTCCGAAATATTTTAGGACTACATGCATTTATCTTGTTACCATAAACTTTATTGGGACAACCTTGGCATCGAGTAGCTCCAAGATATAATATCCATAATATACTCGAAATAGCTAACCCCTTGTTTTCTGCATGTGTCTAGGATCGTCAATTGATTCTCCCAAGCGACTTTGCCTGCATCACTTCTCGTTACGTAGCTGATCTTCTTCTTCTTCTTGATCACGCCTTCCAGCACAGCTATCTCTGAACCGTTGTTATGTACCGGCAGCTCAGGATAGACCAGTACCTTCAGGAGCCTATCCTTTCGCTTTCCCGTCGATGCGATTGTTCCATCCAGCATAGCCCCTGCTTTGAAGATATAGAATGGAATTGCTAGGCTGCATCCGAAATCATTGGCTTGTCTATTTGCTCGCCTTCTTTCAATCCGAAAATGGGTCTCAGATCATCTTTGTTTTTTCCGTCTATAATAAAAAAAGAACTAAACTGATCATTGCACACCACGTCCAAATAATGATTTTTCCCTTCGATTGTTCATCGTGGCAGATGAGCCTACTGCCTCCCTGGACGTTTCAGTTCAGGCCCAGATTCTGCGGCTCATGATGGATCTGAGAAGAGAGTTTGGCCTGACCATGCTCTTCATATCTCACGATATGGAGGCTGTAAGACATATGAGCGATCGGATTGCTGTCATGGAAATGGGACGGGTAATTGATGATCTCAAGGATATCTGCTGAATGCAGCCGATAGTAATAATACAATTATGATCAGCAGAGCTGACAAATATTTTTCGCTTTTCTCTTCTGTCTCTACATCAGCTTTAACAGTCTCGTTTTGTGATTCTATTATCTTCGTCCCGTCCAAAGCTGCATCGGTCTGATTTGTCTTGTTCTCTTTTTGCACCCCAATCTCAAGTGCCCGCATACCCGCACGGTATTCATTCCCCCGCACATCTCGATAAATGATCTCGTTAGGTGGAAGATTGACGATTCCCTGCTTAATGCAGCGGAGCTGGTAATTTTTAGAATAATTCTCATTGGGCGGGAGCATAAGCGAGTCATCGGCACATCCTGAGATGAGTTTTGTTCCGTTAGGCACCGGTTCCTGCAAAGTGACCGCAGCCTCTTTATTTCCTGTATTGGTTAACTGGATTGAAACCGTAGCCACTTCACCTGGTTGTAGCTTTGTGGGACTGACGCTTCTCTGAACTTCGATTAGCGGCCCAAAGACATCCACTACAGGCCTCTCGGAGCGGACGGTGTAGCTCTTCTCCCCCCAACTGTAGCGTACCTCTGCATTCGGCAGGATTTGGCCCAAGCCAGGCTTTTTAGCTTTGATGAGATAGCTTATTGTCTTTGCCTCACCAGGGGACAGGTTAAGCTTCCAGATCAAAGAGGAATTGGTCTGAAAACCAGATCCGGTCGAATCGGAGAGATCTAGTGTCAGGGTCCTGTTGCCAGAGTTTCTCAGGGAGTTGATGACGTAATAGCTTTTTTGCAGTTCCTGTGTATCTTCCACTCTCTTGTGCAACTGCAGGGGACCAGATATATGAAAGGCTGTTCCGCCCCAGGATTCGTAAGCTTTTTCCTGTGGGTCAGAGTACCGGGCATGGGCCCGAATCTTTAAATCGGTAGGTTCAGGGAAATATGGTGCATTTATATTTATTTTAATATTCTCTGTCTCATGGGTGCTCTTCTTTTTATCCAGGATTTTTCCCGCTTCCAGAATCGAAATGCTGTATATTTTGTTTACAAAGGACGGTATCGATTCCAGGTAAATCCTTAAATTCTCGGCATCAACTATTCCTTTATTCGCAACCTGCAATTGGATCCTCATCTCATCACCTCCCTGATAGATTTCTCTATCCCCAGTCAAGATGAGAGATATGTCTGCAGCCGCAGGAAGCTGCAGCCTTATTTTGGCGAAAGGATCATCCTTTACATCTCCTTTGACAATCTGTTCTGCGGTAACCTTTATGGAATCGTTCAGAGAGAACCATTCTCCTATCTGCAAAGCCCGAATGGTAATGGTAGGGTTATTGGCTTGCAGTTCTACAAGAACCTTGGATGTATGGGATTCTTCAATGGAAAAGTCGGCCAACCTTAGTGTGTAGTTCTCTAAAAACAAAGTCTCTCCCCAGTGAAGCTCCCCGCTTATTCCCTCATTCCAGACGACGGCCTGGCCTGCGGATGTTATAGCCAGCAATATAAATAAATAGTTAAACATATTAATGCCTTAGTATGAGATAGACCGCTATCATTACCAGTACGGCATATAGGTAAATCCTATCGCTATCCTGCAGAGCATCTCCGCTAAGAGGATTAGCCTTCTGTGCGTATGAGGCCTTTTCCGGCAAGATATTCGTTCTGGTCTCGGCTTTGGCTATGCTCTTTGAAGCTGCTTTATTTGTGCTGTTTTCAGTTTCATCCGTTTCTGTTTTATCTGCAACTTTATCATTTGTCACGCCGGATTTTTCGATTGTGGTATCTTTTGCCAGCGAAGTTGTCTCCTTCGTTTCTCTGGAGTATACGGCCTTTTCAGACTGCAGAGCGCTTTGCTTTGCCTCAAAGGAGATGCCTTGGGGTGCATAAAAAAGTAAGGCGTCATCTCTTGTGACCGTTATTTTCTTGGCCTTTTCGTACTCTATCTTCGTGTCCCTGTCCTGCCATCTTACCGATAGGTTATGTATCCCTTCTTCCAGCTTTATCGTGCCAAGTTCAGAGGTGCTGTCTTTGCTGACCTCCTTGCTCTTCTCAAAGCTGTCGTCTACATAAAGGAAGGCCTCTAAATTATTGCTGTTCTCATTGGTTAGCTTTACCGATATCTCGAACTTCTCCGGTGCCTCATGATTTAGTGTATATAAAGTAATTGAAGTCTCATTTTGGATATTTTTAAGCTCCTGCGTCTCGTATGATCTCTTGACATCCTCGTCCCACCAGGTTATCTTAAAAAGGTGAGGTCCTCTTGAGAGTGGATAACTATCGATCTTTAATTCAGAATCAGAAGAGAGTTCTTTGGTGTCCTTCAACTCGAAATCTATGAATAGTGATACCTTAAGGCGCTCATTATCCTTATTGGAGACATAGACATGAACATCATAAGCAGATTGATTTAGGGATTCATTCGCCGGTGATAAGTCGCTTAGAATGCTCTCGGCCGAAGATAGCGGCCCGAAGGAGGTGTTCTCCTCATCACAGAGTACCGCTTGAGGAATGACGAGCCATATCAGTAATATGATCTTGAAGGGGGTGATTCTCTCCATACCTACAGGAAGGGGGCTGGGGCACATATTCTTTTCATACTGAAGATGATCCTTAAATAACATATGGTAAAAGAAAGATAGCATTAAGTGATATTATTATAATTAACTAAACGAAAAGATTATTTATGGGTACTATGAATATCAATCTAATTGAGGATGAGATCTTGACCGATATAGCCGTCCAGCTACTGGTATTGGAGGGCGTGCCCGTTCTGGCATTTGTCTATTATCTGCTGCATAAGAAGCAGATGTATCAACTGGAGAAAGGAATTGAAGAAAAGGACGATAAGCAGATAAGATCCGAACGCAGGATCGTCAATGGTCTTTTCTTAACACTGGCGGGGTCCTCTATGATCCTGGCACCAAGATTTGCTGCTCTCGCCGGCATCGAGGCACAACTATCCTTCGAGCTTCTCCTGGCTAGCCTTGTGGTCCTCTGTGCGGGAATGGCGATGATAATTGGTGGGGAGCTGATTAAATATAAGACTGGCTTTGCCAAGAATCGGGATTCATTGGTGGAATTAAAACAGGAACTGTTCTCTAAATAGAAAATGCTTCTTGTCCTCTCATGTCCCAACGCCTTCCTCACCATCTTCTCCCAAGTTCATTTTAGTATTAATCGTATTTATTAACATTTAATCAAAAATAGGTATTAACAAAAGAGACTTATATTTGAATTATCCTAATAAGCGAGAATTATGAAGAGAATAGATATGAATAATCGGATAGTTTCAGCTTTGCTGATTCTACCGTTGGTGGCATTGCTCCTCTGCGGGTCTTGCGGGGCGGCAGAGTATCCGATGACCATCAACGACTCAGCGGGCAGAGAGGTCACCATTCAAATGCCGGTAGAGAGGATTATCGTGCTGAGCACCGATGCGGCAGAAGCGGTCGAACTCCTGGGCGCTGGGGACATGATTGTTGGTGTCACTGATACGGTTGAAAAATATAGCTGGTACTTCCCAAATCTTAAAAATAAGGCATTGGTGGGCAAATGGAGCGCACCTGACTATGAGGTCATAGGCCAGATCGCCAAGGGAACCGAGGACGCCATAACTCCCAATATCCTTGTATTGGGCTATCCTTCCGGCAAAATGGGAGGAAAGTCTTATGGAGTGGACGCGGTGGCGGAGGGTCTGGCACCATTCAAAGACATCGCTGTTGCAGGCTTCAGCTTCTACAAAGGCGACAGCATAGATAAAGAGATCACCCTACTGGGTCAGATCCTGGGCAAAGAGGATAAGGCTGCTGAGTATATCGCCTGGAAGAACTCCCAGAAAGAGGCCATTGCCAGGGCAGTTGAGGGCAAAGGTATTCCCATGGTTTATTTTGAAAACACTCAGCCGAAGGGACTGGGAGAACTCAAGACCAATGGCGTGAAATCTGATATCGATAAGAGCATCAGGCTTGCCGGAGGACTCAATATATTCGGATCTTCTTCGGATGAGGCCATTACCACCAACTGGGAGACGGTTATCAGCAAGAATCCGAATTTCATCTTTCAGGCCAAATCTGACGACGTTCTGGGTTGGGGGGCATTTCCTTCCAGTAACACACTTGCCGCGCAGCAGGTTCGCGATGAGATCATGAGCCGCACCGGCGGAAAAGCTGTCCCTGCTATCAAGAATAAGAACGTCTGGATCGTCTACCGCAAGATACTCTATGGGCCGGGCAGCATAGCTGGAACAGCCTTCATGGCCAAACTGCTACACCCCGAGGTAGATCTCGATCCTGCTGCCGTTTATAAGGAGTACCTTGATTTACTGGGCATCAAGTATCCGGAAGGCAGGACTTTTATATTCCCTGAGCTGGAGAGCGAGTAGAGGCTAATGCATCTTTTTTTATGGCACAACCGGCGAAATTAGAATTAATTGCAAGATGACAATAATGGATGATGTGAGCGCCTGGAAGGAGAGAATGGCCAAGGTTCTGAATAAATGAGTCATGACGGCCATGAACAGTAGCTTCAATGGCTCAGGAACCAGGCCTGTTGTGGATCAAATCCACTGCTTTTCTGATTGCTGATCAGGTGGGTCCGGTTATTTTTGACCGCATTCAGATTGCTCCTGTTCCATCCAGCGCTTCCACTACTTTGTTCAGTGAGCAGGGTTTGGAGAGCATACTTTCAATCCAGTAACATGTTATCTCGGTATCAACTCCTTGATACCTTTTTAAATAAATCGAAGCCTTTATTATATTCTTAGAGATGACAAACGTTCTATGGCCAGAACAAGCAATGGCAAAGATGCTCCAAATCTAACCAGTCCTTTCCATCCAGAGAGTATCAAGACGCCCAGTGCCCATAATAATAGGAATGCAACTGTTAATCCGTCCATCGACAATCACCACTATTAATAATGATCAACTTGTATATGCATGTTCTGCTCAATTCCCAGAAAAATACATCGAATTTATTTGTCTGAATCAAGATGTCTAATAGATCAGCGTGCTAATCGTGGATCTCCACCTTATAGCCATCAGAAGACTTATTCTGCATTTCATCTACGATTTCATAATCATCGATTTCAATGATCTGATCACGGTAGTTGCGAGCACCTTTCATCGAGTTCGTCTGCGGCCAGATGCTTTCCTTTATCACTCTACCCAGTAGAGCAACCCCTGCCACGGTCAACATCATCCCAATTAGCATTGCCATATGACGGTCTCATATGTGCAAAGGTCAATATATATGTATCTCGGTCTTGTCCTTTATTCAAGGCATATTTCACCGCAGCTTCTACATGTATCTTCGTAGTGTCAAAGACCGGTACCTTTACAAGACGATTGATGATCTGCTTGAATCCCTCTCTCGAATTGCTGGTGATCTTTTCGGCACATAATTTATTAAATATCACTGAGTTGATGTAATCCCGTTCTGTTTCATCGGGAATAATTACATTATGTCCTTATTTTTTCTCCAGTCTATCCTGATAAGAGTTGCGCAAGCAGGGATTGGGATCCACATTCCATTTTACAGTCCTGGCAGAGGTGACGGAAAAGACACCGGTTTTTGTGGATCCTGGGGTCATGGAGCCAAGAGTTATCTCCAGCAAGAAAGGAGTCAGACCGCTGCGCATCTTGCTGGCGAAAGATAACGCCATCAACCAAATGGTAGTCATTCAGATGCTAAAGAGGCTCGGCTACATCGGCTACAGCGCAGATGTGGCTGGCAATGGTCTTGAGGAATTGCAGGAAATAGAGCGCCAGCGCCATGATGCGGTTCTCATGGATGCGCTGATGCCTGAGATGGATAGACTGGTGGCCGAGTCTTGGTGAATAGCGATCAAAATTGAAGGAATTCTGAGCAGGAGTCTACCCCATTTCCCCACTCCTCCTGCCCAGGCGGTAAGGACAAGTCCCCACTCTCCTACCCCGCCGAGTAGTCAGTTATCGGCGAAGTTAATAACTCTTTTTTTCATGTAGATGTTATGTAGGCTTGATCTAGGTTGCTTGTGATTAAGATGAATTAATGCAAATTGGCTGGGGCCGGATTCTCTCGTCTTGTCGAGCGAATCCTATTTCTACAGTTACTAAAATACACATATGTATGAGCAAGCCATTGCATTGTAATCGATCACTAACTATAATATTGATTGTCATTATATTTCTACAGATTGGCATATTAAGCTCCACCAGTCTTACTAATCTGGATTATCGGCTCAGCAAGCTGAAGAATGCTGATGCTTCCGTCTCTACTAAACAGAGTTTTCAAGGCGGCAACAGTGCAGAGCTATCCATAAATAGCGATGGAAATTATGCCAGGATCTATATTTATCTGGACCCGCCTCTGCCACTTGAAGATCTTGATCAGCTCAGCATGTGGATATATCCGCAATCCGGTGATGGATCTGTCCAAGTTGAGCTCTATTTTGATGGGGATGGGGACGACTGTTACGATAGCAAAGATGTAAATGATGCGAGGCTTCTCTCGCAGAAAAAATCATGCTCTGAAGCGGGAATGTCCAATGATACCTGGAACGAGCTGGATGGATTTGATCTGCAATATGAGAAGTACAAAGACGACGAATTCTCGCCTGAAAGTCTCGATGAATGCAAGGGGAGGCTAGAGGGCAAGAGAATTGTGAAAATCTATATCACGATTTATAAGGATATTCATGCATCCGAAACATCTGCTCTTATCGATTATATTAAGATCGGCAACGAGATAATTAGTTTCGAGCCTCTGGAAAGGGAGGACATAAAAGACGGACCATCTTCTGCGACTCCTGGTGGCCTGATAACCTACACCATAACCTACGGAAATAATGGGATGGAACCAGTCGATTTGATCGTCAAAGAGGAATACGATCCGAAAACGGTATTTGTGGTGTCCTATCCCTTGCCTGATCCCGGCACCTTCGACACCTGGACCTTCCCTCATCTTGCGCCGGGCGTGCATGGCCAGATAGTGATCAAGATGAGGAGCCGCAAGCCTGCCGCTAAGGGCATCATCGATGGTCGCGTTTCCGGCAAGGGATTTATGTCCCGCGAGGGCATGCTCTCTACCGAGTTTGGGAGCTATGCGATCACAAATAACGTGCATATTCTGGCTGGCGAATTCAACTACTCGGCATCAGCCATTACCAGAATCAGGCCGATAATTGGATCGACTCTCGCTTTCGGTGAGCACGGAGCTGGAGACTATCGGGAAGAGGAGACGATGACATATGATTCCGTCAGCATCAACGCAAAGCGCTCCGTCCTCGCCGGATTCTCTCCAGTCTATGTAAATCTCTCACCAAAAAGCATCACCCTTCATCTGAGTGGGCACTGGTCGGCAAATCTGCGGGCTCAGAACGATTTCCGGGACATTCGCTGGTGCGACAGATACTCTGAAGGCAAGGCCCTCAACTTAAGCTATCAGACGCAGCTTGGCAAGACGCTCTCTTATCTGGAGACCGACGCTGCGGCTGAGGGCCTGGCCGATCGCACAGCCTACTGGCCTGGAGGCTTTGACGATACGCATTTGGCTGGCAACTTCACACTGGCGGGCAAGGCCAGATGGAGGTGGGCCAACAAGACCATAAGTCCGGAGAAGGAGTGGCTGGAATGCAGCTGCCCTATTGAGGACCGTGTGCCTCTCTAATGATTGATTGCGTTTAGAGCGAAGGCGAAAAAAAATCCGTCGCCCTTCTCTAATTTAAGTCATCAACCTGGGGCCTGGGAGAACACATCCACAATGACCATATTGCTCGGCTGATTGTTCACCACAAAGTAGAGCATGTGCCTTCCCGTCTGCCCGGCGATAAAGCTCATGCTGCTGTATCCCGGATTGAACTGAGCTGTCTTGTAATCGGTGCTGACGACATTGGTCTGAATCAACTTGAAAAAGCTGCCAACCCCGCCCGAGGGTACTCTGGCAAGTAGCTCTAGCGATGAACCGACCGGGATTGCCGCATACTGGGTCCAGTTAGTCTGCCCGGATATCCAGAGATCATTGCTCTGGGTGATCTGCGACGTAGCATAGGTAGCGTATGACAGCCACTGGCCGTTTCGGTAGTACACCCCAGCTGGCATCTGGCCGGTAATATCATACTGGATCGGGCTGCTCACCGCATCGCTCATTACGAAAATTGCGGGTGATACGGTAGTTTTGTAGTACTCTTTATAAGGCACAAAAGCGCTGCCGGGAACTGGCAGGTCCAGCCACTTTACCATGCCGGCAATTCCCTTATCCATCATCGCAGAGCGATCGTAGCTGCTCACGTATCCGCCCTCCAGATAGTCTTCTCCCCATGCAATGCTAGTTAGCAGACATGCAGCGAGCACTGTCATCAACATCAAAACTCTAAGGCAATTCATTTTCTTTCACCTGGATTATAGCAAATTGGTTTGGATTGAGAGGGCCGGAGGAGTAAAGCCCTCTCCAAGGAGGTCTTAATGGCGAGCCCCCAATTCCCTTCTCGCCACCATACTCATCTCTTCTATAATTTATAGCTTTATTTTTCAGGTACGGGTCATATTGGATTCATCTAGATCATAACCGCAAGCCTATTATCCTCAAAGCCGGGGATGCTAATCATGGCCATGAATGTGCAACGTTTCATAGAGGACGCCATGGAGGAAATCAGGCGCGATGTCTCGGGACGCGCCATCATAGGATTATCCGGTGGCGTGGACAGCTCGGTATGCGCCATGCTGGCCCATCGCGCTATCGGGGACCGTTTGGTTCCTGTTTACGTGGACTCTGGGCTCATGAGGCAGTATGAGTCGGACCGAATCGAGCAGCTATTCCAGGGCATCGGTCTGGTGCGCGTGAATGCACATGAACGTTTCCTCAATGCTTTAAAAGGGGTCACTGACCCTGAAGAGAAGCGAATGATAGTGGGTGAGACCTTTATCCGTGTCTTTGAGGAGGAGTCCCGCAAGATCGGAGGTGGCTGCCTCATGCAGGGCACCATCTACCCGGACAGAATCGAGTCTGATGGTGGAATCAAGGCTCACCATAATGTGGGGGGCTTGCCATCTTGCATGGATTTCAAGACAATAGTCGAGCCCCTGCGCGACCTTTACAAGGACGAGGTTCGCGAAGTTGCGAGGGCTCTGGGACTTCCTCAAGAGATCAGTGAGAGGATGCCTTATCCAGGACCAGGTTTGGCGGTGCGAATCGTGGGCGAGGTCACATCCGAGAAGCTGGATGTGGTACGCAAAGCCAATTCCATCGTGGAAGAAGAGGTCGAGAAATTCAGCCCATGGCAGGCCTTTGCTGCCTTGCTTGGCAAAGCCACGGGAGTGAAAGGCGATGTCCGGGTCTACGGCTGGGTTGTGGCTGTTCGTTCCGTATCCTCTCGAGATGCTATGACAGCAGAAGCGATGGAGCTTCCCTGGGAGACGCTTAAATGCATCTCCAGTCGCATCACTGCCGAGATTCCGACAGTTGCCAGAGTGGTTTACGATCTGACTCCCAAGCCGCCGGGGACAATTGAGTTCGAGTGAAAGGTCTATTGATGTCTCTATGAGATCTCAACCATAAAACTCTTTTTGCAGGCCAGTATGAATAATATTCCAACTAGATCAAGCTCATCAGTGGATATTTCTTTTCCGCGTCGTACTGCAATCTGGCATTGACGACTTCGCCTTCATATTCAATCTGAACCTTCGCAATGATCATGCGCCCCTCCAGCTCGCCATAGCCAAAGAAGTTCTCCTGGAGCATCTGCCGGTCTATGCGAACGCTTACCATCTTCACATAGGGCTGCAAGGAGATGCTCTTCTGCATGGCCTCTTCCAGGCTGGCTGCCGTCTTCAGGCTTACAGGCGCTCCCACGAACTGATGGTAGAGCGCTCCCATCTTGATTCCCGCCTCAAAAGCGGCTATCTCTTTTTTCGTAGGCGTGAGGTCACCACCGGACTTGTCAGATAAAGGGTGATAAGAACTATGACCACAAGGGTGGCCTGAAGAATGTCGTGCTGGCGAAATAGGAACAATCCTACCACCAGAAATATGCTGCCCAGAATTATCATGACGCGAAGGTCCCTGATCTTGGGATAGGAGATGCTGCTTACCATAAGCAGCGCTAAAAACAGCATGAGAACGATGGTAAGCGGCGGTCTGCCCAGGAGAACGCTGGCAGAGAGAGCTATGCCGGCGGCAGGAATTGGGAGCCCCTCAAAGAAAGCATCGCTCTTGCCGGAGACCACATTGAATCTGGCCAGGCGCAGCGTCCCGCAGAGCAGGAAGAATATGCCGAGCAGCCAGATGTGGGGCGGGAGATGAAAAGCGGTGATGGCAAGAAAGGCAGGTGCCGCGCCAAATGAAATCAGGTCTGCTAAAGAGTCGAGGTTGGCTCCCAGGGGGCTGCCGCCTACTTTTCTTGCCAGGAAACCATCCAGGCCGTCGGCCATTGCAGCCAAGAGGATGAACACCACGGCATACTGAGGATAAGCTGCCCCCCAGGCCCCGCCCGCGGCAAGAAGCGCCAGGAATCCGAAAACGACATTTAAAAGCGTGAATAAGTCAGGCAGCCGGATAACCCGGAAGACATTCATGTATTCCTCACAGCAACCACAGTCTCTCCCGCTCGGACCTTATCCCCCTTATTTACGATCAGACTGTAGCCAATGGGAATGCTGACCTCTACCCTCGAGCCGAAGCGTATCATACCGATTCTTTCTCCTCGCGATACCTGATCTCCGGGATGAACGTAGCAGACGATCTCCCTGACCAGAGTTCCCGTTATTTGGCGCAGCTCCATGTCTCCGTCATCGGTTTCTAGATACATCCTGTTCTGCTGATTCTTGCACGCCCGTCCCATGAAAGCAGGCAGATGGGTGCCTTTTCTGTATTCGATATTGCGTACAAAGCCATCCAGTGGAGCCCGGTTGACATGCACATTGGAAGGACTCATAAAGATGGTGATTCTGTCATGCATGGCCTGGATGACCTTTCCGTCTGCTGGCGAAAGCATGCCATCTCCCCCCGGAAGGCGATCCGGGTCCCTGTGAAAAAAGATCATAAAAACAAAGCCCGCTAGAGATACGGCCGACAATAGCCAAATTCCGGCGGCGGCCAGCCAAGCAGTAAGAAGAATGGGCACCGTTACCCATAGCGTGGAGTTTTTTGCCAGCTTCATGCGGTATCTCCCCTCCCTGGTTTGATCTCTGCTGCTAGCTCATCAATGATTGATAAAAGCTCCGGCAAGAGCAGAAATACCAGGTAAGATATGGCCAGAAGCGCTATTGTTGATCCGATCTTTGCTATTATATTATGAGCTATATCAAAACTTCCTTCCCCAAACCAACTCCAACCATAGGCCATGAGCACAAATCCATTTCTTGCAATGTTCAAGAGATATATAGATAGAGTAGATGCTGCCAGAGCTGCGATCCTGCGACCTAGCGGCGCCTGAACTGATAAGATCACTCCGGCAAATAGGGCAATGCTCTCAATGGCTGTGCAGGCCAAGATGATCTGCACCGATCGACCGTTGAGGCTCATTATATTCCAGTTCTCTATGATCACAGGGACTGAGAGGAATTGTAGCATCTTTGCGGTTACCTCGGTGGTAAAGCCAATCAGCCCTACCTGAAGAGCTGAAATTTCCGCAAAAGGGAAATAGATTATCCCACAGACGGCAGCCGCATAGCTTGCCCAATAGCATGCATTTGTTGAAAAGCCCCTGTTAATCACAATCCAGGCCATGTAAAAGCTCAAGAGACCTGCTCCCAAAAAGAGAGCCACATTGAAGTAGTCCTCAATGGCTAAATAATGCTTTATTTGGCTGAGCCAGAATAATGCAAATAGAGCCCATCCGGGAACTGCGATACGGCTGATCCTGGTCAAGGCCGATGCCAGGAGCAAAGCCAAACTAATCCAGAGCAGATAGGAAACCAGCCATTCCAGCATCATCCATTCTAGAAGTACCACAGGTTTATTTAGCATTATCTACTTGGACTCATTACCTGTGATTTTGGGGGCGGGCCCGGGGATAAATCGTTAGATAAGGTTTGGTTGAATATGACTAGAAATATTCTAATTGCTTTTTCTGCTGCATGCGTAATCCTGGCAGTCTTATCATCCGTACAGGCTTCATCTGCACAGGCTGCCACGCTTTCTTCGCCAGCCGACCAGAAGATAGATTCCAGGCTTGGAGAGTTGCTGGCTGCAAATGATTATGAAAGGAAATCAATCCCTGTGATTGTGATGCTAAATCCAGATGCTCCATATAATTCAGACCGTCTTATTTATGATGATTTGATCTCTGGCGATCTTTCTGTCAAATACAGATTTCAGCTAATACCTGGCCTCGCTGGGGAAGCTACCTGCAAGGCTATAAAAAAGATGGCAGAAAGCGAATGGGTATCGGGAATTTATTTTGATGGCAGAACACAAATATCGTCGCCTGATACGAACAATTCATCTCTAAATTCATCAAAGGAAGGTTACGTCTCGCAGGATGGATATGATGGATATTATGATGGTTATAGATCTCCTGCCAAAATTATAAAGGCAGACAAACTTTGGGAGAAGGGGATCGATGGTACGGGAATTACCGTTGCTGTAATCGATTCTGGGATAGACAAAAATCATCCTGACCTGATTGGTAAGGTAGTAGCCGAGAAGAATTTTCTGGCGGATGAGATCACGGCAGATGATCTGCTGGGACACGGAACAATGGTGGCGGGGATCATCGCCGGCTCAGGTGCGGCTTCCAATGGACGTTATAAGGGAATTGCTCCAGGAGCAAAGCTGATCAGTGTCAAAGTGATCGATGGCAAAGGGGACGGCAAAGTATCGGATATCATCGCTGGAATTGAGTGGGCCGTTTACAATGGGGCCGATGTCCTCAGTCTAAGCCTCGGCGGCATTAATCTGGGTGAGACAAATCCGCCCATAACCATGGCTGCGGATAATGCCGCAAGCGGCGGAGTCGTGGTCTGCGTGGCGGCAGGCAATCGCAACAGCAGCGAAACTGGAGGCCAGGTGTCAGGTTCCACCAGCAGCCAGGTTGGCCAGAGCAAGACACCTATAAAATTATCTCAGACAGATGGAGCTAAAAAGGATGTGTATTATCTCCTTGTTCCTATCGTCCTGGCGTTGCCACCAGGTTTGATCGACTCTCCGGGTGATGGTGTAAAGGTAATCACTGTGGGAGCCACTGATGCCAATGGTCACATCGCCAGCTTTTCCGGCTCAGGCCCCACCAGGGATGATCGGGTTAAGCCGGATGTTGTGGCACCGGGCGTTGATATAATCTCCATTGTGCCAGTAGGCGTGAAAAGGCCTAGCCCCGTGGATATCTATTATTCCCGTGAGTCCGGGACCAGTCTTTCCGCACCGGTGGCGGCAGGCCTGTCAGCGCTGCTCTTGCAGGCAGAGAGGAACCTCAGCGTCGCAGGGGTTAAAGCGGCTATAACCAGGGGGGCGGCAAAACTGAGCAGCACCCTGGGTGAGAGTTATGAAGATTACTATCAAGGTGCAGGAATGCTGGATGCCCTTTCTTCCTATGAGCTCCTGGCAAATAATAGTAATATCTGTGGAGTGATTCCGGATCGCTGGACGGCGGGCCGCTGGGCATATCTGCCTGCTGGAAAAGGAGTATACGTTGGGCTGGATACGGGCGCTGACAGGCCGCAAAAGAAGATATACGCTCTTGCTCCGGGCGATGAAGACTGGAACTTGCGTTTTGTCTTCTTTTGCGATCAGGAGATAAAAGACCTCAAGACCTCTGTAAATGGAGAGGTGGCTGATTGGATTAGCCTGCAGCTCTTGCCGAAGAGTGTTCTGGCCAACGATCAGAAGGTCTTTGCGGCATCGATGTCGCTTCCGCAGGATACCCTTCCCGGGCGCTATAACGGCAGCATTGAGATCACAAACGGAAATGAGAATCTTCTGCATATTCCCATCAGTGTGGATGTGGCCATGCCCTTGAATATCTCTCAAGGTGTGGGCAATAGGACCGGGTTGCTTAATGGGAGCGAATGGCATTACTATTATCTGGAGATGAAGCCAGGAACCACCGAGTTTGAAGCATCTTTAAAGTGGAAGCAGGACAATGGCACCAACCTCGATCTCTTCTTGCTGTCTCCCACCAGTGAGTATTATACCGGTGAGATGAATATAATTAAGATGAATACGAGCGAGATGACCATCCAGAGAGCCAATAAGAAGATAGCGGGACCTTCATCGGGCAGATGGCTTATTGCAGTGCACAGTGAGAATGCAACCATTCCGGCCAACTACACACTGCAGGTAGAACGATCTCAGTTAGAGACCAATCCCATTCGCTGGAGCCTGGAGTCGGCATCAGCCGGTACGAGCACCAATATACAGTTTTCCATAAGAAATCTAGGTCTGTCTCTGCAAAACCTCAGCTACACCGGTATGATTGAGGACACGAATATTCTGGAATCTGAGGGCCATGTGGGATATAAAGAGACATGGAATAAGACAATAATTGTCACAGAGGGCACAAAGAAGATCTCGGCAGAGCTGAGTAGCCTGGACGGCAATAACGAGAGCGAGGTTGCACTGGTCTTCGAGACTCCCAGGGGCACTGCCAGTGAGGAGAATGCAGATTTGGGGGTCGATAATCTCGGTCCGCTGGAGATCAGCAATCCGGAATTGGGCAACTGGACGCTGAAGGTTTACGGATACAATGTTCCGATGGAAGGAAAGTCCTTTAGAGTTCGTATCAAGGAATATGCAGAGGAGAATTGGAGCTGGATCACAACCAGCGGCCCAAAACGATTGGAGAGCGATTCAAATGGGACGGTGCTGGCCAATCTCACCATACCTGAAGGTACGTCGCTTCCCAGGCAGGATGGGTACATAAAGATCTCTTCAGACAGCCACACCTTTGAGATTCCGGTGAGTGTGACCATTGCCGGCACCAGGCTGGCGGGCCTCACAAAAGATGAGGCATTAGACCTCGACAACGACGGCCTCTTTGATGTGCTTTCATTGGGCTTCGGCCTGAACATCACAGCGCCGGGTGAGTTTCGGCTAAATGGGGTGATGATCGACTGTAGCGGAGGCTGGATAGGGGGAATTGATCGCAGATTTGCGCTCAAAGAGAGCGGAAGCATAATGGTTAATGCCAGCGGCACTGATATCTGGAGATATGGCAAGTGCGGGCCGATGCGAATTCAAAACCTCATACTCTATGATGAGAGTGGAAGCTACATCGATCGATTTGACAAAGAGATCATCATTAACCGGGAGCCAAAGGAGTTCCAGCCGCCTGCCGCCTATCTCGCCGGCGAGTATCTGAACCGGACGACCACCACCGCCATCGCTATCGGAGTAAATGTGACTGTCATCAAGCCTGGTCGGTATGAGCTGCAGGGAATCATAGTAGATGACGCCGGAGATGAGATGGGAGAAGGGAGCGTGGATGGCGATCTGTCCGCCGGAAATGTTACAATGCTGCTGCAGTTTGATCCCACTTTGTTTATAAAGCAGGGGGCTGTATCGGCGGTGCATCTGGTGGATCTGGTCTTGAGCCGCGAAGGACGACCGCTGGTGGGAAGAGATGACGCCTGGAGCTCTGAGGATATGGACCCGCAGGCATTCCAGGCGGAAACTTTGGTGAGGAGCGGTTCTTCGAGAATTCCTGTGGTCAAGCTGGGCGGCGCCGATGGTGTGCGGCTGTAGAGGAGAGGGCGATCATTTCCTGAAAGCTTCTCCGCGCTAATCAAGGCTTCGCGTCAGATTATCCTTACGTCCAGTTTCACGCGAAGCCTCGAAGTCTTACATTGGTTTAGCTGTACCGTGGCAAACGGCTACACTGGACAGATGACAAATTGGGCTACTTGTCACTGACCAAAGAAACCAATTTCACCAGATTTCTAGATAGTGCCCATCATCCGGAAGATTCTTCACCGCTTCACCGATTATTTCAATCCTGTGGATAATCATATCTTGCAGAGAGGTTGAGGCTACAAATTCCTCCAAGGTCTTTACATTTGAGTATACTTCAATGAGGCTGATGCTCTCCAGGATGTGATGTATGAAGATC
>JBFYLJ010000017.1:0-16227 GCA_041305465.1 Methanothrix sp. | reverse complement strand
TACTTCGCTTCAGTAATACGGGAGAGAAGCTGGAAATCCAGATCCACGTTTCCAAGGAACTCCTGAGTGATCTTGCCGCCAGCCCCGCCAATACCTACAATGCATAGTTTCATCTTCTCGCCTCCCAGGCCTCTTTGTAGATCGGCATTATCAGGATAGCAGCCGATACAATCAATAATAGAAGGCTAATCAGCTCGACACCCGCCGAACGATTTGGATATATTGTGCCCAGATAGGCTGAAAGAATGACAGAAAAAGACAGAAAAACTACCGTCAATCCGATCAACTTCTTCATGGTTTTAGAGATGGAATAAAAGCTGTATAATTCCGTTAGCTTGAATTCCCTGAGATCTTCAGGGAGCTTATCCACAAATAGAATGATTATTGCGACCAATAGCGCCATGGACAAGCCAAATATGGCAAATACCATGGAATTTGAGGCTAATTCAGCTATTTCCATGTAGCTAACGGGCAGGAAGGTTGGGACCAACATATAGAGGAAAGCAATAGCCACAAAGAGCATTATCCATGATGCCAGGGCCAGAGCGGTGAAGTTGGAGCCCTGCGCCACAGTCATCTCCTTGTAAAGAAGCGACTTTGAAACGGTCTTTTTCTGCAAAAGTCCCATCAATTTATGCACCTTGTTCAGGTTATTTATATGCAAGGCTCCTGCCAAAACGAGGCCTAATGCCAGCGCGATTGTGCCTGCGACAAATAAATCGTCCGCAGTTAATGCAGTATCAATCGGCATTTCTTAGCCCCTCCTCAACATCTTGCCAATTTTGTCGCCAATGCTTTCCCCGGATTTTCCCTGAACTTTATTCTTAGCATCAACTGCTTTGCCTGATGCCCGCTCGTGAGCCTCAACTCCCTTCTTAAGCTTTCTCTCGATTAAAAAGCTGCCCATTATGATCAAGATCAGCATCGGGACCAAATTCAGAATCATTACCGGACTATAAATGCTGTAGGGCACTATCTTGCCGTTGATCCGCACACCTGTCTGCTCCATGACATCATTGCCGCCCTGATCGTATTCCGAGTACTTCACTTTGTAATAGAAAGTCTGCCCGGCATCGGTTACCTGGAAGGGTTTGGTATCATTGAAGTTCACCTCGACCGGATCCGGTCCAATTCCGACCTTCTTCGTGGCCACGGTATTCCATTCATTGTTGCCGGTCCTGGTGCTCAGAGTGAAGGTTACGTCGTATTCTTCAGGATTCAGATTCTTTGCCCTCACATTGAATCCGTACTTCTCCCACCAATAGTAATTCTCGCTGGTTTCAACAAAAGCCAGCTTATCCACGTAAAGCTTTGGACCTTTTTTGATATTGGGTCCATTTAATGGATCTACAGGGTCTTTGCTGACAAAATCAATACCATCATCATAGCTGTAGTAGTAGGAAAAGTTCTTGCCTGCATCAGCCTCCTTGAAGAATCCATATTCATTAGCCTTGAAGCTTACAGGACCCGGCAGCATGTTCAGCGTTTCATTGTGCAGCTCGACACCATTCTCATCAAGGATGTGCAGCGTCACATTGAGCAGATCTCCATCTGCATCGGCAATATCTGCCCTGTATTCGATGGGATCATTATACCTTACAAGGCCCGATGGAGTGACATTGAAATTGCTCATGACCGGCAAGCTGTTGGTAACATTGAAGACCAATTCCGAGTAGTAGGGCGGATTCAGTCCGGAGTAGCCTGCCGTGCTCCATTTGTTGACACCGTCGCTTATATTCGCCCGCACTCTGACCTCGCCTATATTCTTAAGGTAGGCAAAAGAGGGCAGCATGCCCCAGATTCTTAAGGTGGTATTGGTCCTCTCATCGTACTCGTTGGTCTGAATCTTCTCCGGCCAGGTGTTGATGCGCTCCCACCCATCCGAACCCGGATCTTCTACCTCCAGATAAAGATCGAGCATACGACGCATCTCCAGAGGATTGTTATTGGTGGCAACCGTTATGATCTCCAATGGCTGGTTTCGGCTGACGGTAGTATTGTTTCCTTTGTAATACATGAGGACAGTTGGAATCACGTATTCTTCGCTGGTTATGGGATCCTTCCACAGGACCGTCTTCAGTTCCTCGAGCTTGGCAGGCTTATTCTTCTTTGCGTCCTCCACTGCCTTGAGCAACCTGTCGATATCAACCGACTTGCTGCCGCTGCCGCCTCCTCCGCCTCCGCTGCCTCCCGATGATCCCGCAGATTGCGTAGCCGGGCCCACAACATTTTGCACCGACAGCAGCAAGGCAAATACGATCAGGATCGATACGAGTTTGCCGTTCATTGTACCGGCTCCCCTGTCTTTCTCTGAATTTCGAAATCGTAGTACGGTGACGTTTGTGCTTCTGGAATTTGCCATTTGAAAGTCTGCTCGCCTTGGCCAAAGCGGTAATTCTGGCACTGGCCCTTGGTCGTCCAGGTTTTGATCAGTTCAGGAATTGCGTTGTCTCCACCAACCAGACATACGGTCAGGTTCTCAGAGGAATTGATCGTTGCCCAGAAGTCATGCTGTTTGCCGTTTAGACGGTCTTTGGCATCGGATACCACAGCGATGATCTCCGGTCCCTCAAATGTTTGCGTCTCGGCCCCGTCGATCAGGAACCTGTACTCAGCCCGGCCCAGGAACGGAGTCTCCCAGAAGGGCTTGAGTGTCCAGCTAACGCTTCTTGTGGCCGGATTGAATCGCTTCTTGCCTCCTACGATCATCCAGGGCTGATTGGTTCCGTTCGGCCTTATAGACAGTTCGATCCAGGGAACCTGCTGCATACTCCAGTTCTGGAGTTGGAGGGTATACGTCAGTTCATGAAGCGGATCTTTCTCATCCCAGGCCTGGATGACGCCTACAGCGGGTGTTACATTGCCGTTTATCGTGACTGTGCTGTCGTCAAAGACCCCTTTAGTCTTGGCTCCTGTCCCGGTTCCCGAGGAGTCGGCCTCCTCTATCGGGGCCTTCTTAAGGACCCTCATATAATGGTCTGCAAACCGGTAGACGCCTAATCCGGAGTGGTTGAACGCCAGGGATATCGTGAAGCTATTTCCTATGTCTTTATCATCAAAGGGTATATCCGCTTCATAGAGATACTTACCTGCGCCGATAGACCTGTCGCTCAAGTCCTTCTGGATATTCTTGTTTGGACCGGTCAGGCTCAATTTGAGGATGCCTCCGCTTTCCGAGTAGTTGATGGTGGCATGGATAAGCTGGTCTGCTTTTCCTCCAACAGGCACGTACAATGTTGTGTCATACTCCAAAATGAGCTTGGGCTCCCAGATGGGCTGCGGCTCTGTTCCTTCCAGAGCTACCTGCATTATGTGATCGTTAAACAGGGAATAGCTCTTGCCGTCTTGTTGATAGTTCAGAGTGAACGAGTAGTTTTTACCCACATTAGATGCATTAAACTCTTCTGTATAATCATATCTGTACTGGTTTGCACCCAGATCTATGACGGCCATGTCTACCTCTTTGTTTTTGTCCACTCCGGTCAAATCAAGGGTCATGGTTCCCTTGCCTTTTGCAGAGAAGACCTCTGCGCTAAACGTCTGGCTGGCTCCCTTTTCCGGGGAGACGAACAGAACAGGCAGGAATTTTACATCCCCTATGGCCTTTGGCTCCAATTCGGAACTTGCCTCTTCTGAAACCACCATCATGGTCCCTGTGGATGCGACTGTGCCGTCTGCAATCATTGCGTGGGCGTCTGTGATGCTGATCGTGTAGTTGCCGACATCCCCAATGCCGAATTCCTTCGACCAGGTGCACAAATATTGAGTTGCACCCAGATAGACGCTATTCATCTCCTCGGTAATAGGAACCTTATTAGGACCTACTATGGTAAGCTGCACTGCTTCCGGTCCCTCTGGGAAGTCTACCACAGCCTTTACCGACTGATAGGCAGGGGAGTCTTTTGTTACATGCAATACTGGTCTATCGATGTCAAACGATATCAGCTTAGGCTGGCCTCCGATGATGGTCGGGCCAAAATAGACATCCGATTCAGATGTCTTGCCGACAAAGTTGGCGGCAAACCGGAAGCTTGCTGCCTTCCCCTCCGAGTCGGCGCATTTGGCTCTAAGTGGTTGCGCCGTCAAATTGAGCACACTCTCGCCTGCCACGATTCTCCCAATCGCCCTCTGCACCCAGGTATGAGTGCAGGGATTATAGACCTCCAGCTTGACGGAAGCATCCATGCTGGAGCTTACGGGAACGGAATAGACAAATGTATCATTCCATTTGCCCCTTCCGGGAGATACAGTAGCCTTCCCAAAGTCAATTGATAGCGACTTAACCACAATCGCCTTTTCAGCAAGCTGCATGTCAGCAGCTAGACTGGAGTGTCTGTAGCTGATGGTATAATTAAAGGTCTTGCCGATATCGACCTCTTCGAATGGCAGGCTCCATTCGTACCGATACCTATTGCCGCCCAAAGCTACTCCCTGGCTTGTCTCTTCGATGTTCTTTTCCGCCAACCGGAGGATGGCCTGACCCTGGCCTCCAGCGTATTCAACCATAGCTGCAATGCCGCTGGATGATTCGCTGCCCTCCGATACATAGACCACCGGGTCGCTGTCCAGGGAGATGAGGACAGGATTGCCACCTTTGAATGCGGGGCCCTGGTAGGGCTTTGAGATGTAATCATTTCCGGCAAAACTGGCCTTGAAACGGAACTTGGCTCCCTGTTGTTGCATCTCTTTGCATTCATAGCCAAAGGGCGAAAGAGTCCAGTTGATCCATGAAGACTGGGCAGTCGCTTTCTTTGCACCCTTATCGGTCCATTCGCTGCTGCATGGGTCGTAGGTTTGCAGCCTGACTTCGAGAGGAACGATGGTAGTGTCCATCTTCAGGGAATATGTGTAGCTTTCATTCCATAGGCCCGTGCTAGGAGTGACACTGGCCAGAGAGAACTGCACGGAAAGCGGTGAGACTCTGATGAACCTGTCCTCAAAGGCATATCTGCCGTCGTCCAGCATGGGGTGGATAAAGGTCAATGCCAGGGTGTAGTTGTTATTGATATGGCGGTCGTCGAAGGTAAACTGCCACTTGTACTGATATCTGTTGCCACCCAGAGGCACTCCCTTTTCCGTCAAATTGAGGCCCTGGTCCGGACCCGATAGCCTGAGATTCATATCTCCTGCACCCTTCGAGAAGGCAACTGTTGCAATTATATCTTGCGATGTGCTCTCGCCGGTCCGCACATAAACGGTTGAGGGATATTGCAGGTCCAGTTTGGGTATCTCTTCAACCACTTTGAAGGTGACATTGGACTTCTCGGCCTGATAATCCCAGTTTTCATTCTTATAAACCACTTTGGCCTGGAATGGTGCAGCTTTGCTGAGCTGCACATCGCTGCGGTTGAATAGAGCCGGGATATTGTCATCAGTCCACTCATAAACCAGACTGCTGCCATGTACTTTAGGCTCAGATGATTCATAAGTCATCTCGCCTTTCTGGGGATGGCTGATTATCAAGCTTGCCACGCTGCCATCCGGGGTATCGCCCACCATCTTTGCCCCGGCGTCCTTAACGTAAGCCTGAATGGTAAAGTTGGTATAATCCAGCAGCCGAGGAATGGCAACTCTTTCAAGAGCGGGATTATAAGGCTGCAGAGAAATGTTATAAGGTCCGTAGGTCAGGGGATTGACCTTGAGGTTGTTGTATACCAGCTTGAATGTGAAATCTCCTCCTGTCCTGTAACTGGATAGATCTTCCGTGACGCTGCAGGAATATGTGCTCTTTCCTGAGACCTTGCAAGAAACGTCGGCTGTGGTCCAGCTTCTAGAATCCGCTGTCCCTAGCGGACCTGTGATCTCCAGATGGCATGTGGGCTTGGGGTTTAGCCCTTCCAGGTCTTTGAATCCTGCCGAGACTGCAATTCCCTGGAAGAAATACGGCTTCTTCTCGAAGCTTGGGGTGCCGGTCATTGTCGGTGGCTGAACGATAGGACCTTTTATTCTGGCAGTTTTAGCGACTTGATAGCCGTCTGCATAGAAGATGAACTCAAATGTGGCATTGTTGGTACTGGCAATGGTAAACCGGTCCTTGAAGCTGTAGGGCCCGAAGGAAAAGGTGGTTTGCTTCATGCCCATTTGGCTGGGAGATGACTCAGAATGAACTGGCTGGTTTTGGTCGTAGATATTTAGTTTCATGCTGTATTTTGTGACAGCATTGCCGCCTACGCTACGGGCAACCTCTTCGCTCATCCAGATCTGAGCGGTGTAGGTGAAATCCTCGTAGCCGTATTCCGGAGTGACTGCCGCGTTTCTGATTTCATATCCACTCTGGGCCGCACAAATTGGGATAAAAAAAGCAGAAATTAAGCACAAAGATAATAGTAATGATCTATAATTATGTTTGGATTTTCTCGCCTTATCTGGCAATAATCTATTTATATACATTTCTGATTTTAACACTTCCAAGTGGCTCAACTCCTATGGATACAAGAGTTCGTTTCTTCCAGGCAAATATAGCCCTTTCCCTCAGTCAAGTTTATTGGAGATCTATGAATCCTTTCTCAAGGCATTTAAATCTCTTTTGCTGATGCATTGGAAAATCGCCTATGATCTCATGAAATCCGAAACATCGATCGTATCTGAACTTATGTCAGGAGGTACGACTATTTATTTAGTGTGGCATGGTTAGATCTCATTGTCATCGCGATCTCACCATATAATCTTCTCTGAAAGTCAATGATGATACCTTGTTCTTCTCAGCAGAGAATTCGATGAAGATTTATCTATCTGGTGACGATTACATCGTGGGAAATCTTTTATATCAATGATATCGTTAGATAGAAGAAGCTTTCGAAGTAGGAGGGATTTTGCCTGAAAAAAGAAGAATTAAATAGACCATTATTCTATGGTCGGAATGTAGCTTTTTTACTATATACTTTCATCGTCATATTCGGATTATTTATAACTATATCGGACAGTACCGCCCAACAAGAAACGGATTGGACTTGGTCTGTAACAGCAGGAGATATTGAGGGTTATGATAAAAATTACAATCCTAATTTTTATCCTAATATGAGCTATATGCTAAATGATAGCGTAAACATATCATGGACCATCATACCTTCTTCCAGTTCTGAAATCATCGATACTATGCTGCAGGTCTACCCTAAGAATGATGACAAATCTAAATACAAACCCTATCCAATAGCTATTCCTCCGAATAAGGGTTATAGGTATGTGCCGTTGCTTGATGCATCAATTCTTGGCGGCATTTTAGCGAAAAATGAAAATATATATAATGTGGAGGTAAATGCAACTGCAATAGACCATTCCTCTGAAAACGCAACACGTCCCAATGAATGGCACACACATAAAATAGAGATAACAGTAACAAAGCCAGGGATGCTGGTAATTCGAAAGAAAGTACCGGGATGGAATGATGCTGACCTTTCCGATTGGCGATTTCGAGTTGTAGGACCCGTTAATACTGTACTCACTAGAACTGCGGAAAAGGCCACGGATAGCTCTGGAATGGTTGTTTTCTCGGGACTGCGACCGGGAATGTATAGTGTTGAAGAGGTTTCGAGAGACGGCTGGCAACAAATTCCGCCCAAGAATGTGGAAGTAAAACCCGGACTTATCAAGCCTCTTGGACCGAATGAACCCCAAGAATTCATCAATACGCCCAATACCCTGACGATCATCAAGAAGGATTCCGAAGGGCGTCCCTTATCTGGCTGGGTTTTCAAAGTTCAGGGATCAAAAGAGACCGAAATCACAAAGCCCACAGACAGCACAGGAATTACAGTGGTTAAGGGACTGTCTTCGGGAGTGTACGACATCCAGGAATATCCCTCAAAGGAGGGATGGAGGCAGATAAGAACAGAGCCCGACCTTCCATTGACATTTAGATCGGGCGAAAGTAAGTCCGTCGTTATAACTAATGCCAACGAGGGATCGATAAAGATCACAAAGAAGGACTCCGAAGGAAATCCTCTTGCCGGGTGGAGCTTTACCCTGAACGGACCGGACAGGGCAACTGTGGTTACGGATAGCTCCGGCGTAGCTATTGCAGGAGGTCTGCTGCCTGGAGAGTACACTGTTAAAGAGACTCAACAATCGAGATGGGTCAATGTAACGGATATTGCAAGATCGGTTACGTTGCATCCTGGTGAAAATAAGCAATTGGAGCCATTCATCAATGCGCCGATAATTCCCTTAACCATCGTTAAATTTGACGATACCAATAGAAACGGACGGTTGGACAGGGACGCAAGCGGTTCACCCATCGAGAGCGGCCTCTCTGGCTGGACATATATTGTGGAGGGACCAAAGGGGTTGAACGCCAAAGTTGGACCGACCAATGCCGATGGAAGCGTCACCATAGATCTGACACCGGGAGAATACAGGGTCACAGAGGATATCTCTGCATCAAGCAAGCCCGGCTGGATTTGCACAACAGGAAATCCGCAAACCGTCAAGGTATCCCGCAGTGCAGCAAATACGGTTGAGTTCGGAAACAAGGTGAACAGGCTCACCATGGTTGCATTCAATGATACGAGCATGAATGCAAAGAGGGAAGGCAATGAGAATGGATTGGCGGGATGGTCATTCGTCCTAAAGGGCCCCAATGACATAATCAATCCTCCTGAAATCACCACCAGACCTACTAGTATTGATGGCACAGTTGCCCTAGATGGATTGAAGCCGGGATCATACACAGTTACTGAAAACCTTGCTGCTGGCTGGATCAATACATCTCCAATCTCAACAACGGTTCAGATCCTGGCGGGAGAAGAAAAACAGGTGGAATTTGGCAATATCAAGCCGGGGAGGATTGAAGTCTTCAAGTTCAACGATACGAACCGCAATGGCAAGCTTGATGATGGTGAGAATGGTGTGCCTGGTTGGTCTTTTGAGGTTGAAGGCCCTGGTGGCTATGTCGATACCACCAATCCGACCAACGCAAAAGGGACTACTGTTATCGAGGGACTTATCCCAGGAAATTATGTCATAACTGAGCCACAAGTTGATCGCTGGTTAAATACAACTCCTCGTATAAAGGGCGTGGTGATCGGGTTTGGTGATAGTAAAATAATTACCTTTGCGAATTACTATTGCCAGAGATGTCATCGGATCAATGATAAGCCAAAGATCAACATCAGCAGCGATTTGGTTCTGGAAGTGACCAAAGAAGTGAGCAGCATCTCCGTGGATAACATAAACAAGAATGGAATCCCGGTGAACTACAATATCAAGCTCTGTCCATCCGGCATCGTGGGGATTTCAGCTATTCCAACAGACATTGTGATCGCTGTAGACAACTCGCGCAGTTTAAGCAATATAAGTGATTTGGCCGTTTTTGGAGTTCAAAATCTGGTGGACGGGATATCCAAGAACGATAAGCAAAAGATAACCAGATTGGGACTTGTATCCTGGAGCGATAAGGACTTCAGCAAGACAGAAGTACCACTGACAAATGATTACAATTCAGTTGCATCAGCTGCCAATGACATTCTCTTCCCTGAGGGCAATTACACTGACTATCAGGCGGCAATCAATTCTGCTCTTCTGCCTTTCAGGGGGATAAAATCGGATGCTACAAGGGCAAAGAAGATCGTGGTCATAACCGATGCGAATGACAGCGGGTACATAGCGCCTTCAAGCATGCCCGGGCGTGATTATACGATTTACGCCATTGTGGTAGGAGAAAATATAGGCAAAAAGCCATATGAGATGCTCGAAAAGTTGACAAGGGACCATCAGGGATACATAAGATCTATAAACAACATATCTCAGCTGCAAGATGCACTCGTTCAAATGGCAACAGCAAGGCCGAGCATCAGGAATGTACATCTAGTTGAGACTTTGCCCAACTATCTGATCCTGAATAACAGTACTGCTGAAGACGACTTAGGCAGTATAAGGCTCAACGCGGACAGCAAGGAATGGACTACTACTACCATCTCCTGGGATATAGGCGCTCTATCGAGATGCTGGAGCACGACATTCGAGGCATTCTTCTGCTGGAAGCTGCCCGCTGATGTAAATCAACGAACCTTGACATCTTACGTCAATTACACAGATGATAAGGGAGTTGAGAGGACAATTCCATTGCCTGAGTATGAGATTAATATAGTGTCGGCTTCCGGGCAAGAATCTCAACCGGAGCCGGTGAAGACTGAAGAGAAGAAGCAGCCTGGATTTGAGGCATTATTCGCAGCGATGGGCCTTTGCATTGCAGGGTATCTGTATCGCAGGAGGGATAATGAAGATTGATGGGACGAAAATCCCATCATATCCATCCTTTTTGCAATTTTATGCTGAATTATAGCGAATATAATTAATTATTAAATTACATTGTAAAAAATAATTTAAAAAATAGTCACTCTTTTTTAGCTCTCCAGCACCCTGCTTGCCGCTTCCACTCCAGCGCCGCATGATGCGATCTTTCCTTCTTTAGTAAGGATCAACTCCAGAGTCTGGATGGTTCGCAGTATGTCGCCGGAAGAGCACATGCCCATTGTGCCGATGCGAAAGATCTTGCCTTTGATTAGGTCCTGTCCGCCCGAAACGATCACTCCCCGCTTTTTCATGCCGCCGCGCAGCTTGTCGTCCGTGACACCTTCGGGTATCTTCATAGCGGTGACCGTATTGGAGTAGTGGGTGTGCTCATTGACCTTCGGATACAGCTCGATGCCCAGCGCCTTAGCCGCTGAGCGAACCGACTGCGCTTGCTTCGCAGTTCTGGCCCGGCGAGCGGCAAAGCCCTCCTCGGCTGCCATGTGCAGCGACTCTTGCATGGCGAAGAACAGAGAGACTGCGGGGGTAAAGGGCGTCTGAGGCTGGCTCTTTCGCACGCTCTTCAGATGGGCCTTGAGGTCAGAGTAATAGCTGGCGCTCTTGGGCAGGAAACGCTCCTCTGCCTTTGGTGAGGTGGAAACCACGGCCAGGCCAGGAGGCAAGGCCAGAGCTTTTTGCGAGCCTGTGATGGCGATATCTATGCCCCATTCGTCGGTCAGAAACTCGTTTCCGCCAATTGAGGAGATGCCGTCAACGATGAAGATGGCGTCGTGCTTCCTGGCAAGCTTGCCCACCTCTTTGGCAGGATTAGTGAGGCCCACGGAGGTCTCATTGTGAACCATGGCCACGGCCTTGGCACCTTCCTCCAGCGCAGCTTCTACCCGGTCCAGATCGAAGGGAGTGCCCCACTCAAACTTCACGGGAATGGTTTTGCCATATCGCTCGCCAATCTCGGTGAACCGCTCGCCGAACTTTCCATTGGAAATGGTTACTATCTTATCATCATGGCCAATGAGCCCGGCAACGGCTGCATCCATGCCCACCGTGCCGCTGCCTGTCATTACTACGATCTCGTTCTTGGTCTCGAAGAACTGCTTGAGTAGTCCGCAGCAGTCGCTGTAAATCGTGCTGAAGTCACCGCTTCGGTGGCTGATCATAGGCTTGGACAGGGCGCGCAGAACGCGAGGCGCGACCTTGACCGGCCCTGGAATCATGAGCAATGTGTCCTCTATATCCATGAGATCCCTTCTTCTTTGCGCTTCTTAGTTTCGGGCGGCCTATATAAAACTAGCTTTTATACGCTGCGCCGTCGCCCAGCTATGCCTGGCGCATGGCGGAAGATGCCGGTTTTCCTTCACCCATTCCGTCAAGAAATTTATGGTATCCTGATCGTGGGGATAGCCGCTGCCAATCTTGCAGTGCATGACCTCTTCCAGCTCTCTCATTGATGCATCCCGACGCACCTTGGCCAGTATGGAAGCCGCTGAGACAATTTGGTGGCGCTGATCGGCTTTGTGCTCGGCCACAAGGTCCATGGTGGTCTTGCTCGCGGCCTTCACTCGATATGCGAACCGTTGCGCATTTACATCGGCTGCATCGAGAATCGCCCGGTCGGCATGCAGTTTTGCCACCACAGTAGAGAAGCTCCTCACCATGATCTCGTTCATTGTCATAACAAGCCGAAGCTCATCGATGACATGAGCCTTAACCTCCAGGATGTATTGGTCGGCTGCTATTGCGGCTATCTTCCTGGCCAGTATCTCTCTTTTAGCAGGCGAGAGAAGCTTGGAGTCTCGTACCCCAAATCCGGCCAGGTCGAAGAGCTTCTCCTCCTCGATCACCAGACCGGCTACGAACATGGAGCCGATCACAGGGCCTTTTCCAGCTTCGTCTGCGCCTAGGAGCAACACGAGAAGCGAATTAGAACTTTCAGATACATTAAGTAAACGACTGTATGCGACCTGCCCCAAGAATGGGCACGAAAAGCCCTGATTGCAGAAAGCCAACTCCCGTCAACGCCGCGGCGAGAAGATTTGCGCGCTCGCCAAGATCCTGGTGTGTGATAAGTGAATATTAGCATGGGATGGACCGATTTTAATGGGGAGGATGCATAGTGCTTTCCTTTCGCCTCACCAGAACAGAGCCTTTTTGTACGCAAGCTTTATAAGCTAAGGTAAAGTCATTGAGTATATCCCAAACGCAGCGGGGTAGGGTAGTCAGGATATCCCGACGGGCTCATAACCCGTAGATCAGTAGTTCAAATCTACTCCCCGCTATAATTCTGCCATGAAAGTAATATGGGCACATTCTCTTTTCTTGTGAAAAAGTGTTTTGTCTCACATGAAGACGCAAATGGCGCGAAGAATATTTTTAGCAGAAGCTGAGGCAATCTCCAACTTGGCGATGATTGCGGTATCTTGGCAGTTGCGCCCGTCCGTCGCCAGCGCTGCTTCTGGTCCTCGGGCTACGATCCCAGGAGCTGTAAACAGAGGTGTCTGAGGCTGCGTGGCGCCACAAGCCCGTCCGGACCCGCTCGCGCGTGCGTGTGCGTACGCTCGTGCTCAAGGTGCGTGAGGGGCTGGATCAAGAGGTACGGGGGGTCTGCATGTAGAGGAGCCTGACTTTGCAGCAGAAAGCCCCTGCCTTAGGCGATACCCATGGGACTATAATTTCTAAATCAGAGCCAAAAGTTGAATAAGCAAAACCGCCTATGATAATGCAATGAAGACTCTGAATTACCGAATCAGGCTCGAAAAAGAAGAGGAAGGCGGCTATACCGTGATAGTGCCTGCTTTGGCTGGATGTGTTACCTTTGGTGAGACTGTCGAAGAAGCCATTGATATGGCCAAAGAGGCGATAGAAGGCTATATCGAAACTTTGATAGATTTGGGGAAAAAAGTGCCAACAGATAACGATGTTTTGGAGTACACCGTTTCCGTCGAAGCCCATGCCTAAACTCCCTGTATTAACACCCCAAAAGCTTGCCAGGGCTTTGGAGAATGCTGGATTTGAGCTGATACGAGTCAGAGGGAGCCATTACTATTACTATAATCGGCGAACGGAAAAGATTGCAGTTGTTCCATTTCATAGCAAAGACCTTCGCAAAGGCACATTGCATGCGATTTTGAAGGATGCCGATTTAAGCCTCGAAGAGCTGCAAGATCTACTCTAATTGCATTTCTGGATCTTGTTCTCAAGCACCCTGACGATCAGATCCACCTTCTAGGGGCGGAGGAAGTGGTCGCGGCTGCCCGCTCAGCTGGGCCCGCTCGCGTGCGTGGCGGTCGGCCCTGGGCAGCCCTCACGTCTAGGCGGCCACAGGCCAGTGGGCGGGAGCCGGTCGCTCGATGCTGCCTCGCCAGAATTTAGGTGGGGTGATCTTGATCCGTCGGGCATCACTGCCCCCTTGCATCAAAGGACGATGACGAACCGCTAATCACGAGAAGCAAACAGCTCTATCCAAAAGCTTAAACACGAATACTCCCATTAGTGGGATTGATAATCTATGCCGTTCACGAAAGTTGATGATAAAGGAAGAGTGGTTCTTCCCAATGATCTCCGTCGCAGGCTAGGCATAAATCCCGGCGATGAGTTCGCAGTGGATGAACTGGGACCTGATGCCATTGTGCTGAAAAAAATTGATTTGAAATCCTTGCTGGATGAGATAATCGAAAAAGCCAAAAACGTTGATCTCGATAAGTTCGAAGCTGAGATCGAAGAAGAGGCCAATAAGCTTGCCCGGCAAAAGTACAAGGTTCTTAATTGATACGAACCTGTTCATTGCTGCGGTTAAGCGCGGAAATACGAAGAGCACGGAGCTATTCTTGAAGCTCCTAGACGGTTCATGGGAGCTGGTCGCTGACGACATCCTCGTCTCGGAATACGAGAAATATGCAAAAAAGTTCGAAGCCGATGCGTTCCTGGCAATCCTTCTTGGCAAGCTGGTTATAATAGAGCAGTCTGAAGAGGACATCCTGTCATGCAAGCCTTTCTTTCCACCCAGCGAAAGTGCAGATATCGTTCATGCTGCAACCTGCCTGCACACCGGATCAATTTTGATCACCAATGATGCCCATTTCAGACGCATAAGTGAAGAAGGGATGATTGAGGTATGGAGCATCTCTGAGGCGATTGAACGAGTACTTGAGTGAGACGATTTATTGCCCCTGCCTTTGCATCTCGTCCGCCTGCCTGCGCCCGGCCGGGCCCGATCGCGTGCGCGTGCACTCGTGCTCGGGGGCGCGGGAGGCCTGTGGGCAGCCTCACTGCCGGGCGGCCCCAGGCCCGCGGGCGGGAGCCGGTCTCCTTGCGACAAGGTCGGCGGGATTCTAGGCAGATGCGACTGAGATCTTCCTGCTCTTTCTTGGCCTTCAGCAAAAATATCACTACATCTTTAACCTTAAAGACGAATGTTAGTAATATGTCAACTGCTTCATTACTGGTTGAGATAAATCCTAAGGCCGAGGATCGGCTGGATCATCTCAAGCTCCACCCGGAAGAGAGCTACGGCGACGTAATTGACCGTCTTGCTGGCATTGTCCTTGAAGAAGAGCCTTTGGATCAGGAGACCCAAGAAAGGATAGCGGAGGCTTTGAATGATCTTAAAGAAGGCCGATATTTGACCTGCCAGGAGATTCGGATTATGCTGGAGTCATCCTGATGTTCCAGGTGCTCTACTCCCCTGGAGCGGTAGTGTACCCGCTTTGCTGTAAAATCTCGGCTAAATCCCACGTCAAGAGCCGACGTGCTGTGAACGAGATAACAGCAAGTTATTTCTTCACAAGATTTAATAATTAGCCCTGTATCCCCAAGTCGTCGAAACTTAAGGAGGGACACAGAGCCATGAATGTGGTAGACTTAGCAGAAGATTATCTTATCGATCCAAAAGAGGGTATGAGGAAGTTAACAGCTAGCTATCTAAATGAAGTAATGCAACTTGAGGCCCAAAAACAAATTCAGGCAGGACCCTACGAGCGCACCGGCAAGAGAAAAGGCCATCGCAATGGATCAAGACCGCGATCCCTCAAGACCATTCACGGTGACATAACGCTTGATAAACCTGAAATTCGGGAGTTCCCACTCAAGATAAAAGTATTCGAGAGATATTCTCGCGTGGAGGATTCTGTAAGAGTTGCTGTCGCTGAATCGTATTTCGAAGGTGTATCAACCAGAAAGGTCGAGAAGGTATTCTCAAAATTTGGATTGCATGGCATCTCTGCCTCTGAAGTCTCACGAATAGCCAAACGTCTGGATAAACAGGTCAAAGAGTTCCTTAACAGGCCTATTGAAGGAGCCATCCCTTATTTGTTCGCGGATGCAAGCTACTTCAAGGTCAGAACATATGGCAGATATATCAATAAGGCGTTACTCGTTGTAACCGGCATTCGCGAAGACGGCTATCATGAGATTCTGAGTGCGGCAGTAGCTGATAGCGAAGAGGAATATTGTTGGGAAAGCTGCTTTGAAGATTTGAATGCGCGAGGACTTGACGGCGTCAAATTAGTTATATCCGATGGTCACAAAGGGATACAGGCCGCGGTTGAAAAGGTATTCGTTGGTGCATCTTGGCAAATGTGCAATGTTCATTTTATGCGTGCTGTGCTCAAAAACATACTTAAGAAAGATTAAAAAGAAGTTGCTTACCTGCTGAAAGATGCTCTTGAAGATGAACGCAAAATGCAGGAAGTAGCAGTTATCATTGATGGAATGGGTTATAAAAAGTCGGCAGACACAATCGATAGATTCCGTTTCGATCTCTGGAATTACAAATCATTTCCAAGATCGCACTGGAGAAAGATCCGAACTACTAACGGACTGGAGAGAATTAATAAGGAGCTGAAAAGAAGAAGTAGCGTATCTGGGGCGTACTCTAATGATCAATCACTCCTGAGAGTGGCGGTCTGCATCATGATGGACATCCATGAGGATTGGATAACTGGTAATAAGTATTTATCCTTGGAAGAGTGAATAAAATCGGGA
>JBFYLJ010000016.1:0-4175 GCA_041305465.1 Methanothrix sp. | reverse complement strand
CCGCGCGGGGCGAAAGTGTTCCTTTCTTAGATCTTCTCTGGCTTGTCCAGCAGCCCGACCTTGTTCATCAGCTCACCGGTGCGGGCGTGCGGATGGCGGGAGATGCTGTCATTTGCCTTCTCCATCTCTCTGGCCTCATCTGCCAGCTTGGCAGCGGCGCACATGACCTCGTGGCCTGCGGCGGCTGTGAGAGCGATGGCTTCGAGCTCCTTGAGGCCAAAAGCCTGGCGGAGTGCATCGATCCCGGCCCAGGTACGGACTATGTCAAGCAGACCGAATCGAAAGTCCTCCCGACCTTACGCGCTATCAATTCTCCCATTTATCGTAGACCGCTATCTCCTCCAGCTTCTTTCGTGGTCTCGCAGCAGGCGACTCTGCCGGATGGCCCAGAATCAGCATCGCTACCACCCGAATCTTCTCCGGGATATCCAGGATCTCCTTCACCTTATCCTCCTGGAATGCCCCTATCCAGCATGAGCCCAGTCCCTCTGCTGTCGCTACCAGGCTCATATGATCCAATGCCACGGCCAAATCTATTGGATAGCAAAACTGGCCGCACGGCATGATGTTTTCAGGCTCAGTCGCGCAGCCGACTATCACCGCAGATGCCTTCTCTACGTAAATCTGACCGTTGGCTGCCTCTGAGAGCCTCTTGCGCTTATCCTGGTCTCTCACCACTATGAACTTCCAGTCTTGCAGGTTTCTAGCCGAAGGCGCCAGCCTTCCAGCATCCAGAACGCGCAAGAGCTTCTCTTGTTCAATTGGGCGATCCTGATATTTGCGAATACTTCTCCTCGATCTGATGGCCTCGGCTATTTCCATAATTAACACCTGCTCATGGTTATATTGTTCTCCAAGGAGATAAAATTTGATGCTCTATTCTGATGCTATTGCCTGCACAGGATCAAGCCTTGATGCCCTGAAGGCGGGATACAGCCCTGCCAGAAAGTTCAGGCTTAAAGCGAAGAGAATGGAATAGACGATGAGCTCTGGCCGAAGGTTAAATGTGAGCGCCACGCCTCCAAATCCAGACGGGCCGAACGCGGCTATCATCCTTCCCACCGCCAGGCCGACCAACGAGCCCAGGATTCCTCCCGGCAGGGCCAAGAGCAAACTCTCCATCAGGAAGATCTTGAGGATGGACCTTCTCGAAGCGCCCATGGCCATCATTATCCCTATCTCCCTGGTCCTGCGGCTTATGATCATGATCGTTGTATTGGCTATGACAAAGCCCGATATCAAGAGGATCATTGAGAAGAAGATCAGATTTATCCTGGACTGGGTGGATACGAATCTGGCTATCTCCCGGCTGAACTCCTGCCAGGAGCTGGTCTTCTTGTTCAGGCGGTATTTCAGCTCCTCTGCCGCCCTTGGTGAATCCTCAAAATCAGATAGCTTGACCCCTATCTCTGAGACCACATCTCCCTGGCCCACCAGATTCTGAGCGGCCTTCAGTGGCAGGTAGATAAGACTATAGTCCTTGGATGTGCCTTTCTCCACAAGCCCCACCACTCGCAGCCTCAGAAGCTTATCCTTCTGCACAAGGTCGAATCTCTCTCCAGGCCGGATCTCCAGATTTTCGGCCAGCTTTGTCCCCAGAAAAGCGGAGCTGCGTCCATATCTCAGATCAAAGAAGTCTCCGGATTTGATCGAGCCCTGCAGGTTCATGAGATCATACTCCGGACCGGGATCAACCCCTATGAACTCAACTCCCTCTACGTTCTCCTTATACCGAGCCGCACCCTGGCCCACCAGCCTGGAAGAGACTGCCACAACGCCAGGATAATCCCAGATCTTCTCTGATAGGCTCCGGTAGAGGTGAAGATAATCCTCTCCCTGCTCAGGCTCTATGTATAGATGGGGATTCTTCTCCACTGTGTTTGCCACGATAGCGTCCCGGACCCCCCCGGTAATTCCCAGGGACATTATGATCACCCCCACGGCCACCCCGACCGATAGAAGAGTAAAGGCAGTACCTCTCCTGTTGGATAGGATATGCCTTGCAGCCACCGCTGCCTCAAAGCCCAAAGAGATGCAATGGCAGGCCAGCCTCTCCTCTAGAAATGTCGGTCTCCAGGTCCTGCGCTTGCCTTCACCCTCTGCGCCCTTCAGGGCATCAACCGGATAGAGCCTGGAAGCTCTGTAGGCAGGGTAGGCTCCAGCCAGAATGCTAAGGCCCAGGGCCAGGATGAGATAAGTGGGAAAGTTCCAGGGGTCTATCAACAATGGAATTGAGCTTACCTCTCTGCCACCAGCAGTGATTCCGAAATTCAGGCTTCCTAGAGCGATTATGCCTGATAATCCCAGAATACAGCCCGAGATCCCACCCAGGAGCCCGAGAATTCCGCTCTGATAAATGAATATTTTCAGAAGATTGCGCCGTCCTGCTCCCAGCGCCAGGAGCATTCCCATCTCCCGGACCTTCTCCAGGACCAGCATATTCATTATGGCAGCGATTCCGAAGGCTGCAATGATCATTACAAAGAATATGGATAAAGATCTCCAGAATCCTCCCACCTCAATCGATCTGACGATCTCTGGATTTGCCTCCTGCCAGCTTATGGCGTTATATCCCAGGTCGTCGATCAAAGCGGCAACACTCTGGGCTTGATTGATGTCCTCCAGCTTTAGCTCAACAGAGTTTATTATGTCTCCTTCATCGAGAAAGCTCCTGGCAGTCTTATGGGAGACATAGGCCATGCTCTCATCCAGCGGCGTTCCGGAATCAAAGACCCCTACGAGCTTCAAACTGGCATTATCCGCCCCTGGAAAGCTTGCCTCCACTGTATCTCCCAGCTTCAGATCCAGCTTATCGGCCAGCTTAACGCCCATGACAACATTGTTGCCGCCCAGTATGGCGTAGAGGTCTCCCTCATTCATAGAGCCACTGATCTTGTATATGGCATCCTCCGAAAAAGGGTCCACGCCGCGGAGGATGGCATTTTTCCTCTTCTCCTTGAAGGATATAGTGGCCTGGGTGGAGAGTGTGGATGAGTAGGATATGATCCCTTCGATATCAGCAATTCTATCAAGGAGACTTCTATAGAGGTGAATATACTTCTCATCTTCTTCCGAAGAGATCTTGACGTGGGGCAGCTTCTCCTCGACTATCCCGGTTAGAAGCTCCTGGGAGCCGTTGCCCAGGGATGTGAATATAAGAGATATTGAGACGGCCAGGGCGACAGCTGTAATCGAGAGAAGTGTCTGACGCCTGTGAGTGGCTACATGCCTGAATGCGATGAAAAGCTCGAAGCTAGTGGCTGGTGGGAACAAAGCACAACGCTTTTCTGGTCCTGCAAGTTTATAGGCTTTGTCTTCATGAATTTAAAAGGGATAGAGACTCTTCTTCCTTCGTCCCGATTGGGATTATGCGTGATTCCTATGAAATTATCTTATCTTAAAATGTCGCCAGAGTATGTAAGAATATGGGGTGAATTGGAAGGCCTCTCTTTCCCAGAAGCGTGTAGGGCCGGCGCGGCCTTCCTTGCCACATATACCAATTAGCGCTGGCCCCTATAAGGATTCAATCCGCGCGGGGCGAAAGTGTCCTGGCTCAGATCTTCTCGGGCTTGTCCAATAGCCCGGTTTTGTTTATCAGCTCGCCTGTGCGGGCGTGAGGATGGCGCGAGACGCTGTCATTTGCCTTCTACTTTCTATCTGGCCTCGTCTGCCAGCCTGGCAGCGGCTCTCACGACCTCGTGGCCTGCTGCGGCTGTGAGGGCTATGGCTTCGAGCTCCTTGAGGCGGAAGCCTGGCGGCGGCATCAATTCCGGCCACGGTCTGGGCCATGTGAAGAGCGCCGACGGCCTTGGCCCTGGCGTAGGGATTGGAAAAATCTGCCAGATATCTGTGCTCATCCAAGCATCCCAACCGCCAACTACAAATATCTATAACGACTATATGTGTAAATTGCCGCTTCATGCCATGCAATCGGGTGGCGGGCGTGCCGTGGGCTTAACGTATCCGATAAAGCTCTGATGACAAGGGAGATCTTCCCTTGGTGCAGGAGATGCATGTCTTCGTGGCACTGCATTCGGCTACGAGCCTGTGAGGCTGATACTTCGGCGGAAAGAAAAAAGTTGCGCGCCGTAACTGGCGCAGTAATCTGCCGGGATCTCGCGCTAATACACGGTCGGGGCATGATGCGGCACTAGGCCGAGGGCGAGAGGCTAGCA
>JBFYLJ010000015.1:0-11311 GCA_041305465.1 Methanothrix sp. | reverse complement strand
TTTTGGGTGCATTCAGAAAGAAATGACCATCATTGAGGATAGCAGCCTTGATCTTTTTTGCTCTGGCTCGATGGGCTTCATTGGTATCCAGTGAGACTCTTATGGGTGAAATTTGCTCCACGCTCGCAACCTACCATATTTATTAAGAATTGGCGGCATATGGATATAAAGCAAAGTAGCGCGGAGGAAAAGTATTCTGGGGTAATAGAAAGCATAATCGTATAAATATGCGTATTAGAACCGATTCAGCTCCCCCAGCCTCTCCGGCCTTGCCATCAGCGCTGTCCCGACTAGCAGCGCATCCGCCCCCGCCTGCATCATGCGCAGGGCGTCCTCATGGCTGTGCACCCCGCTCTCCGCCACCAGAAAGACCCCGGCCTGCTTTGCTCGTGGCGCAAGGCGCTCGAAGGTGCCCAAATCAACCTCCAGCGTATTCAGGTTGCGATTGTTGATGCCTATGATCCGGGCATCCGTCTCAAGTGCTGCCTCCAGCTCTTCCTCGGTGTGAACCTCCACCAGCGGCTCCATTCCATAGGCCCTGGCCGCATTCACAAATCTGTCCAGATCAATGCCCAAGGCGGCTATGAGCAGTATCAGGTCGGCCTGCACCTCCACTAGCTGCCTCTCATCGAAGATGAAGTCCTTTCGCAGGATGGGAAGCCCAGCTCTGCGGGCGATGAGGGCGCTGTGCAAAGCGCCCTTGAAATTGGTAGGCTCGGTGAGAACAGAGACTGCACAGGCATTGTTCCGGCCGTAGGCTCCGGCATAAGCTGCCACCTCCTCAGGTGTAAGGGCCCGGCCCAAAGCCTTGGGCTTGATCTCGGCGATGATAGGGATAAAGCCGCGGCTCTTCAGGGATTGAGCTGAGCTGATCAGATCCCGTCGATCGGCCTTCGGCCATGGCACAGCAGTGGCAAAGCCCCGCTCTCGGGAGGCTGCCAGGATCTCATCGATCAGCGGGTGCATGCGGTTACATCCTCTATCCAGTTGCGGATCAGCTTCTTGCCGGAGGGCGTGAGCACCGACTCGGGATGAAATTGCAGACCAGAGTGGGGCCGGCTCTTGTGCCGAACGCTCATGATCACCCCCTCTGGGGTCTTGGCCGATACATCAAGTGGCGCAGCCAGCCGTTCGATGGCCAGGGAGTGATACCGCCCCCCCACCAGGGGATTTTCCACCCCCCGGAATATGCCCAGTCCATCGTGCTCGATTTGCGAGGTTTTGCCGTGCAGTGGCTTGGTATGAGATATGGTTCCACCGTAGGCGATGTTCATAGCCTGATGACCCAGACAGACGCCCAGGATGGGTGTATTCCCAAACTGCTTAATTATCTCCAGGCAGCTGCCGATATCCCGTGCGTTAGCCGGATGGCCCGGCCCGGGAGATATTACTATCCCCAGTGGCTGAATGGCTGCCACCTCTGCCAATGTTATGCGGTTAGGCCGGACAGCAGTCTCCTCATAAAACTGGGATACATAATCCACCAGATTCCAGACGAAGGAGTCCTGATTATCCACAAATAGAATAGGTCGAAGGGCACGGGCGGTCATACCGCCACCCCCAAAGCTCTCTTCATGGCAGCCATCTTCCTCTCCGTCTCTTGAAATTCCTTCTCCGGATCGGAGTCCGCCACTATCCCAGCTCCAGCCTGCACCGTTGCCACCTTATCCTTAACGAGAACACTTCGGATGGCTATGGCAAAATCAGAGCTGCCGTCGATGGAGAAGTAGCCTATTCCTCCACCGTAAATGCCCCTGGGCGAAGCCTCGAGGTCGTCGATGATCTCCATAGCTCGCAGTTTGGGCGCTCCTGAGAGCGTTCCTGCCGGAAAGACCGACCGGGCGGCATCGAACTGGTCGCACTCCTCTCTCAGGTCTCCGGAGACTGTGGTCTCAATATGTTGCACATGGGAGTACTTGAGCACAGACATGAAATCATCCACCTGCACCGTGCCGGAGCGACAGACGCTTCGCACATCGTTTCGGCCCAGGTCCACCAGCATGACATGCTCAGCCCTCTCTTTTTCGTCACCCAGCATTATTTTGGCATATTTGTCGTCTTCTTCTCGCGTCCTTCCTCTGGGACAGGTGCCAGCAATGGGATTGACCCTTAGCTTGCGGTCGTAGGTATTAAAGAGCGTCTCAGGTGAGGCTCCAACAATTGCCAGATCGCCAAATTCGAAGAGATAGGTGTAGGGGCTGGGATTGATGCTGCGCAGTTTTCGATAGAGTTTGACTGGATCCGGACACTCTATTCTCGTCGATCGGGCTAATACGATCTGAAATATGTCTCCGTCCAAAATGTGCTCTTTTGCTTTGCATACCGCTTCCTCATACTGCTGCTTGCCGCCGGCAGAGAGGACACGGCCTACGACATTCAGGTCCTCGGCCTGATCGTAATCCGGATCGATTCCTCCGATGGTCTCGATCAGGTTGACCTTGGGGCCGGGCAGAATGGGGGCGATGGTGAAGTAGACCTTGCGAGTGAGGTGGTCGAAGATGAATGTGCTCTCCGCCAGGCATAGCTCGGCATCAGGTGCATCTGACGATGAAGTTCTGCCCATGCGCTCTTTAACCAGATCGTAAGCGAGATATCCTATCCCTCCACCCGTGAATACCTGCCTGCCAAAGCTATTGGGCATGCCCCGGCTACAGGGGATGGCAGCCCGAAGGGCATCAAAGAGATCGTAGCCCTCCTTTATCAGCCCCTGCAAGATCGAGCCCTTTTTTTCCACATCCACATAGCTTGAGAGCCTCTCCTCGATAGGGGCCATGCCGCCGCTATAAAACTCCATACGAAGGAAGCGGTTTTTCACAGTAACCACTGCGGATGGGTCGGCTCCTACGAAGGAGAACCTGGCTTTTTGGCCTGACTTCTCCACAGACTCCAGCAGATAAGGATACCTGCGGCCCCGGAGAGCCAGGTAAAGGGAGAGGGGCGCATCCACACTCACCTTATCGGTCACATCCACGTAAATCGGCTCTACTGGTAAAGAGGACATGCTCTAACCTCACGGACAAAGGAGAATATCTTTTGCAAGTCCTTCTTGCCGGCAGTCTCAAGGCCGCTAGAGGCGTCCACTGCATAGGGCCCGACCTTCTTTATGGCCGCAGCTACGTTACCGGGATTAAGGCCGCCTGCCAATATCACCGGCACATTCAGGCTTTTGACTATAGCGGCGCTTCTGTTCCAGTCATGAACAGCTCCCGTTCCACCAAGCTTTCCATTGGATAACGTGTCCAGCAGAACGGCATCGGCGCAGGCTGCATAATCACTTATCTCATCCAGCGAAGAGCCCGCGGCAACTGTCGCTACCAGCTTCGAAGAGACTCTTCCTCTCAGCTCTGCCATATCGCAAGCGCTCAAGGAACCATGTACCTGCAATACATCAGCTCCAGTCTTCAGAGCTAGCTGCACGGCCCCTTCTACATCTTCAGGTGCAATCACCGCTACGCTTTTGGTGAATAGCGGCACCAGTTTTATCATATCTGCTGCTTCTTTTGCAGAAAGGCGATGCCTGGACTGATCTATCTCCACAATAAATCCTACACCGTCCGCTCCTGCGAGGACGGCCTGCATGAGTTCTTCACTGTTCATGATTCCACAGACCTTTATCCGAGTCACAAGAACCGCTCCAGCTTTTTTGCGTCTCCATTCATCTCTACCATTCTTTGCAGGAGATGAAGGGCTTTTCCGGTGTCTATAGCCTCCTCTGCCATATTTGCTCCCTCTTTGAGTGTGGGGGCCTCTCCAGAGACATAGATTGCTGCCCCCGCGTTCATGGCGATGATATCGCGGGCAGGAGACCGCTCACCTCTCATCACAGCCACCAGCTTTCTGGCATTGTCCTCCGGCAATCCACCTGCGATATCTTGCGGCCTGGCCAGTTGATATCCCAGATCTTGTGGCATTAGGGTGTAGCTCTTCACGATTCCGTCTTTCAGCTCCGAGACCCTCGTCTCGCCGGTGTTGGTGATCTCATCCATGCCCATGCCGTGAACCACCAGGGCCCTTTGTGTGCCCAACATCTGGAAGACCCTGGCCAGCTTCTCGGAAAGTTGCGGGTCGTAGACGCCCATGACCTGTGCCTTGGCTCCTGCTGGATTGGTCAGAGGCCCCAGGATATTAAAGATGGTGCGCAGGCCCAGTTCGCGCCGAATCGGTGCTACTCGCTTCATGGCCGGATGAAAGATGGGCGCCAGCATGAATCCCAGCCCCAGGCGTTCGATCATGTCTGCCACTGCCTTGGGCTCTGGACTGATATTGACGCCTAGTTCCAAGAGAACATTGGCGCTGCCACACTTCGAACTCACCGCATAGTTTCCATGCTTAGCCACAGGCACGCCGCATGCGGCAGCAACTATGGCCGCAGCCGTGCTCACATTAATGGTGTTGGAAGCATCTCCTCCGGTGCCGCAGGTATCAACTAAAGTTCCTTTGACTTTGGGACGGATGCTGACGGCTGAACAACGCATCTTCCTGGCAAAGCCAGCAATCTCTGAGATGGATTCGCCTTTCATGCGCAGAGCAACCAGCAAAGCGCCTATCTGGGCATCTGTGGCACTGCTGAAGATCTCGCCCATGAGGGCCTCGGCCTCCTCCTGGGAAAGGTCGCGCCCTTCCACGATATTTTGAAGATAACTCAAAGTAACCACCAGATCAAATGTATAATCTTGTACTATATTGGGTTAAAAAGTACATTATATTTAAAGATTGTGTGTTCTTGGTCAAAAAACTGCGTTTCGCGCCATGAAGCTGGCACAAGACATCAAAGAGATGGAGCAGATCAGGAGTTGCCCTTGTTAAGAATTAACCCCCATGGAGTGGAAAATACCGAATAATTATGTCAATCTTCTTGCATTATCGTTATACAATGAAAATATATGGATATAGTTTCCCTGCCGAGGGGTATAGGACAATGGACAAGAGATTGGCAGGAAGGGGAGCAAGCCAAAGTCGTGAAGCGCCTTGAGATAAAAGTCAAAGAAGGGAACCATTACATCTACGAATCGACAACCGACTGAGACAATGTAATCAAGAAGCAGGTTAAGACATCTCAGTACATCTAAAAACTTGATCAAGAGAAAGGCCTAATAAAGTCGCGAGGCATGAACCAATTCGACAACGTACCGACTCCAATTGTCACCGAATACGGTAATTCTATGCTTCTTCGTTTGGCAATGGAGATGTATCCTGGAGATATGTTGTTGCAGTACAGCAAGGTGTATTATGTCAGGATTGGCGATCGAACTCAGATCTCAGAGGTGCCGAAGATGGTTAGAGACTTGGATAGTAAGCTTGGGTTAGGATTATTCCCAACCACATGAGTATTTAGGTAGTCTCCCTATTTCATGTTGTTCCGATCAGGAACCACTACCAATATGATCGGTTAGGCCAGCAGCCATAGCAGGAGAGCTGGGCTCCCAACGTCGCTGATCATTATTGACCTCCAAGCGCAATGATTTTACTGGCCTCGTCGAGTTATAAACCGCGTCCTTCAAGGCACAATAAGCTCTCAGCATCTCTTCCTCTCTGGAAAATGATAGTGTCTTTCGGACCATTCGTCCTTTCATTTGCCGCGAGGTTAGATTCGTCCTTTCGACGTAGGCTGTATTGAGGCCCATTAAATCAGGCACTTCGTTAGGATCTCCGTAGACCACTTTGTGAGTGACACGAATCAATCTGCAACAAGATCGATGCTTGATCACTTGAAGGCGCTTCCACCCAGGTCGCGATTGCTTACATGTTGGGAGTCTTCCTCGACCAGTGTATTCAAGCAGCTTTCCCCAAGTATCAAGCATTGCTTCAGGATAACTATCTGTACTCAGACACCAGCACGCGTGGCTGAACTGGGTCATGCAGGAGCGGCTGGGCGTATCTTCCGCCCGACTTGGACTGCAAAAGAATACTTGCCCAAGGACGACCGAGAATAATGAGACGAAAAGAGTAGACTCCTCAAAATTTATAATTATATTACTTATAGTTATAGTGCTCCCTTCCAGGAGATCTCACAGAAAAAATTAAATATGTTGTACGTATTACTGATCCGTACAAAAGATACGAAACTAATTTCAGGTTGGCCCCCTATCCATGCCGATAAGATACAATTTAGAAAGCCATAATTCAAGTACAGGCAAGTACTTTGAAGGAGATAGATCTGGTAAATTGAAATTATATGAAGAAAATGAAACAACCGAGACCCCTTGCATTTTGATGACCCTGTTTGTACTGTTTTATACAATCCTTCTTCCTGCCGCCGCCTCTTCTCTAAGCCTCTCTGGCCCGCCCGGAGTGGATGTCTCGGGAGAAGACGTCTATGAGATGAATTTCATTTCCAGCGATGATGCCAGCAGCTTGTCTGCGCTGCTCCAACTTCCTGAGGGATTCTGCTATACTGGAAACGCAAAGATCATTTGTGGCAGCACACCATCGCCATGTGAGCCTTACCAGAGCTGTCAGTCTCTACAGTGGGACCTATCCAGTGCGCTAAAATCCTGCAGGCACATCACAATCAATGAATGGGAGACCAATCCAACTGGCACTGACACCTTAAAAGAATGGGTTGAGCTATACAATCCATCTTCCCAAACAGTTGATATCGGTGGGTGGAGACTCATCGATGACTATTACGGCAAGTCGGTTTCCATCCCCCCGAACACAGTTATCATGCCGGATGATTATCAACTCTTCACCTGGACCAACGGATCGTTGATCAACTCCTATAAAACCAGCATTTCACTTCTGGACTTAGCCGGCAACGAGGTTGACCGCACATCTTCGGTCAAGGATGATAAGAACAATGACTTTTGCTGGGCACGCAATCCCAACGGCAATGATCGGGACAGCGACCTGGATTGGATATTTCAGGCGGCAACTCCCGGAAGTCCTAACGGCGTAAGCTCTGCAGATATTTATGCAGGCGAGTCTCTGCGCTTGCAGTTCAATCTCACGCCAGGCTGCAGCGCGCCAAGCCAGGCACAGCTATCGGCAGAGATACTCTCCTCGACCGGCAAAACGCTGGCGCCGCTGCTTCCCTTAACTATCAGAAGTGCCAACATAAGCATTTCCGCCTCACCTGATCGATTCGATATCGCTAAGGGTGATCAGATTGCCTGGACCATCCATCTGGAGAACGATGGGGATGGGGTGGCCCACAACGTAGTTGTCAATGTCACAATTGATCACGGCTTGCAACTTGTGGAAATCGATTCACTGAATAAAAAACAAAACTGGAGCTATTCATCCATTGCGCCAGGCCAGACGGAGAGGATCATTCTCAAGGCTAGAGCTCTATCCGCCCAGAGCAGCTACATCAGCACCTTTCAAGCCCGCTGGGGCCCCGGCCCCTGCCAGGAGATCAGCCGGAACTCTGTTTTAGGCGCAAGAACCGCCATTAGAAAGACGCCGGACCAGCCTCGAAGCCTGGCCATAGGTGAAACTGTCGGCTTTGAGATCTCTGCCGACCTGCCTCGCGGCGCTAACAACCTGTGGATCAACGATACAATTTCCCCAGGCCTGACCTACAACAAGAGCAGCCTGTCCGTGCAGGGATGGGCCCCTCAACAGGAGGTAGTTGCTGCAAATCCCGATGGTACGCGGCAGATCAGCTGGTTCTTTGGAGACTGCGGTCTCGCAAAGACCATAAAGATCGCTTACAATTGCCTGCTGGAAAATACGCCAGAGATCCAGGACGGCGCGGTCCTGGCGGGAACTATGGCCCGCATGACCTGGCTGGAAGGTGCCGCAGGCAAGGCTGATGCCGACGAGGCCGGACCATTGACCGTAGCCGAGCCGGATCTGGTGCTGGAGATGCAGGCTGACCGTCCCTTCGTAGCCCCAGAGGAGCAGGTCTCCTTCACCCTTTGTCTCTACCATTCCGCCCAAAGCCATGCGCCTGCCTTTGACATCGATCTGCAGGCCCTGCTGCCCGAGGGATTAGAATACGAGCCTGACTCGGCAGAGGTACTGGCAGGACCTGCCGCTGCTTTTGACGACGAAGACCTCAAATGGCAGCTGGACGCCCTGGGCCTGGACTGGAACTACGACCAAAAAGCCATCCTGCGCTTCAATGCCACGGCCCGCGCCGCAGCGGGCGAGCTGATTTTGGGCCGAGCCCGTCTTACCTGGACCAGCCTGGCGGGCGCAAGCGCAGAGGAGCGCACGGGAGCTGGAGGGGGCAACGACTACCTGCGAGAGGCAGTGGCCAGCGCTAAAGTTATGAGTCTGACCCTCACCAAGACAGCCGATCCGCAGCCTGCGCAGGTGGGCGAGATTCTCACCTACACCCTAACCTACGAGAACCTTGGCGGCGTTGCTAGCAACGTCATCATTCGCGACAAACTGGACCCCAGTGTCACCTTCATCTCTTCTGACCCGGCCCCGTCTAGAATCAACACCCAGGACATTACCTGGAACGTCTCCAAGATCAACGGCTCGCATAAGATCTCCATGCAAGTACACGTGAACGAGACTCTGCCCGACGCTGCCCTGCTGGAAAACCGCTTCACCATCCGCTGCGATGAGCTGGAGCCGAAATCGGGCAGCCTTTACACCCCAGTCCAGAACGGAACACTTCTATCCGTCAACAAGACGCCGCTGCAAAAAGCGGTGCGCTGGGGCGAGGAAGTAAGCTACATCATAACGGTCTGCAACAATGGCGGCCAGCCTGCCAGCAATGTAACCGTGCGCGATGTCTTCGACTCCGCTGTGGAGCTGACCCTCGCCTGGCCGGAGATGGATGAAGATGGCCTCTGGCACTTTCCCGCTCTTGCGCCGGGCCAGTGCGTGCAGATGGGCCTTACAGTGCGCCTTCCCAGAACCGACGTGCTCTACCAGAGCCGGCAGAACGTCACCGGCCATGGATTTGTCCGGTCATACAGAGATTACAGCACCCTTCGCCCGGCAGGCCTTCTCACCAACCGGGTCTATGTTTCGTCCGACCAGATGCAACTCTCCGGATCAGCCAATGTGAAAATCCTGGCCGAGGAGGGAACACAGCTCTGCCAGCGCACTCACGGCAGCGGGGATTACGAAGATGGGGAAGATTTGCGCTTTCTTACCACCAACAAATCCATTCGTATGCAGAGAAGCGTAAAGGCGAGCTATCATCCTGCAAGGCTTCCCCTGCCTGGAAGCGGCTCGCAGACGCTCTCCAGTCTCTGGCACGATGTGACTTTGGCCAGGAACGGCATCACCAACACCTCCTTTGAAGAATCGTATCGATATTCTAGAGCCCTGGAGAGCGAGAGCCTCTACGATCTGGATGAAAACCAATCAACGATGCAGATAAAGTCCGGCTTTGCAGGATTAGCGCACCTTGGGACCCTGAAGAGACCGGCGCCGGGACGCGGAGATGACATCATTTCTGTTGAAGACTATGCAGGAGATTTTTTGCTATCAGAGAGCATTAATGATCTGGGCCAGGGCCTGATGATGGACCGCTCTGCGTCCGGCCTGGGCTATGTGGCCAAAGATATGCTGGGCGGGGGGCAGAGAAGCTACGAGTCTGGCACCGGATCCTATCGATTGGAAGAGAGTGGAGACACACTTTCCGGCTTCATGAGCAAGGACCTGGAGGTAGCTCACCACAGCGTGAGCCACAGCGTCACGCCCCGCACTTTTCTTAATGTCTCCCAAAAGTGGTCGGAAGGAATGTGGCTCTTGAGCCCTTCCAGCATCATAGCCGAGGATTACAGCAGCGCCACCCGGTTGAAGATGAGAGCCGTGGCTGCCAGCCCCAGGGAATTGAGGAGTGAGGCCAACTTTTCCGGGACAGCAAAGCTGAAAACGTCCGTCGTCAAGAACGAAACCCATGCGGTAGACCGGGAGGAGACGCTCATGGGCGACTATGAAGTCTCGCGAAGGATCATCCTCTCAGGCTGCGCCAGATACGACCGACCGCACCTTTATCTTCGCAAAGACGGCCAGCGGGTAGAGGACGTGGCCGTTTATACTATCACCATCACCAATGACGGCAACACCACCCTTGGGCCGCTCTTCTTGCAGGATATCTTCCCGCCCGGTGCCAAGTTCATCAACGCTACATTGCGGCCCAACCAGATCAGCCGGAACAGCTCCAACTGGACATTGCTGCATCTTTCCATCGGCGATACATTGAAAATCGGCATCAACCTGGATGTGGAGAAGTGCGATGACAAGATTATCAACAGGGCTTTCCTCACGGGCAACTGCAGCTTCGGCCAGGTCTTCGCGCTGAACAGGTCGGTCATCAGCCGGGGGTACCTGGGATGCTGCCCGCTCACACAAAGGCCCACGCGATCTGAAGAAGCTGAGGCTCCAGGAATAGGCTGCGCCTGCTGGGAGGAGGAGACAGCGACCGCAAACGAGACTGATTATTTGGACGCTATGCAGATGCAAATGCAGTGGGGTAATGCGGGAGAAGATGAGGGGGACTGTCCCTTAAATTGTGAGTCTGTAAAAGATAGTTATGCCCCACATGTGAGTTTCTAATTGCCCTAAAATTCAATGGGAAGTTAGAAGTAGAAGCAGCACAGGATTATAATTATCAATGAGGTGAAATTTGCATGGAACCTAGGATTCTGAAGATCGGCGAGAAGGTAACCGGCAGATACAGAGACATGGAAATGGGCAAGAGCCGCAAATTCTTCCGGGTTAAACTGGACAGCGAAGAGTTTTATCTGCCCAAAGATGTGGGCAATTCCCTGCTCGCGAGCCACCTGAAAGGCAACGAAATGTTCACCATCCAGCGTCAGCTCGATGTCTATGAAATCCGGCCCATCTTGCCAGAGATGGACTAGATTGAAATCATTACCCTATGATAATTTTTTTCTTAAACCAGAATATCACATGATCAAAAACGGGCAAGATAATTTAATTACCATGCGGCTATTTTTCGCCCACCACTCGGCGATCCATCAAACGCCCTATTGATATAAATAATAATCATATATTTGCTACTTTTAGACTGAAAAGTTTTTTATTTCCCATTTGCTTACGTGAGGCTGAAGGAGGAATTCGTCATAAAAATATCACAATTAGTGACAATAGTAGTATTACTGTCTGCATTCGTTGTATCTGCAACTGCATCAGAAGAAGAATCTGGAATTTCCAGCGAGCAGGCCCTGCAAATGCTCATGGAAGGCAACGCACGCTTTGTATCCTGTGACGTCACCCATCCAGACCAGTCTGCGGATCGCCGCACCGAATTGCTCTCCGGACAGCACCCCTTTGCCATTGTCGTGGGATGCTCCGACTCCAGGGTTCCCCCGGAGGTACTCTTTGACCAGGGCCTGGGAGACATCTTCGTGATCAGAACTGCCGGTGAGGTTAT
>JBFYLJ010000014.1:0-5310 GCA_041305465.1 Methanothrix sp. | reverse complement strand
ATCGGATAAATTTATATCGCTTGGGCTAAAATAAAGGCGAAGTGTGTGGGACGTGAAGGATATACTCCTCAAGGTGGCCAAAGCCTATCCCAATGACTCGGCTCGAGGCATAGCTCGCCTGGATCCCAATGCTCTCTTGACCCTGCGGCTCTCTCCCGGAGACATAATTGAGATCGAGGGAAAGAGGATGACTGCCGCCAAGGTCTGGCGGGCTGACCGGCAGGACTGGTCTCAGGATTACATCAGGATAGACGGCTTCATTCGCCAGAACGCGGGAGTGGGCATTGGAGACAAAGTGAAGATACGCAAAGCCAAGTTTGCCGACGCTGCGCGCATAGTCCTGGCTCCGCCCTCCGGCTCACATATGCACTATGGAGACGAGGCCGCAGATATGATCCGCCGCCAGACTCTGAAGCGACCGGTCGTAGCCGGCGATATCCTCCCTATCATGAGCTCAGCGGCTCATCCTTTTGTGGGGCGCATGGAGGCTGTGCCTCTGGTGGTTACCGAGACCCATCCAGCCGATGTGGTGATAATATGTGAGCGAACTGAGATCTTGCTGCTGGAAAAGCCTGCCAAGAGCGTTCGCTCCGTCAAAGCTACTGGAACCACCTACGAGAATGTGGGCGGCCTGCGCTCTGAGGTGCAGCGGGTGCGAGAGGTAATTGAGTTGCCCATAAAGCACCCCGAGGTATTTCAAAAGCTGGGCATTGAGCCGCCCAAAGGCGTTCTGCTCTACGGGCCGCCAGGCACGGGAAAGACTCTCATTGCCAAAGCAGTGGCCAATGAGTGTGGAGCCAATTTCTTCTCCATTGCCGGGCCGGAGATAATGTCCAAGTATTACGGCGAGAGCGAGCAGCGGTTGCGCGAGATCTTTGATGATGCCCAAAAGGCAGCACCTTCCATCATCTTCATCGATGAGATCGACTCCATCGCCCCCAAGCGAGGCGATGTCACAGGCGAGGTGGAAAGAAGGGTGGTGGCGCAGCTATTGGCCATGATGGACGGCTTAAATGAGCGCGGCCAGGTGGTGGTGATCGGTGCCACAAACAGGGAAGAGGCCATCGATCCGGCGCTTCGCCGACCGGGCCGGTTCGACAGGGAGATCGAGATTGGAGTACCAGATCGATTGGGAAGAATCGAGATCCTGCAGATTCACATGCGCAGCATGCCTATCTCTCAAGACGTGAACCTGGAGAGCCTGGCAGACAGAATGCATGGATTTGTGGGAGCCGACATAAATGCTCTCTGCAAGGAGGCGGCCATGAGAGCTCTACGCCGCTACCTGCCGGATCTGACCACAGAGGACGAGATACCACCCGAGATCATGGAGGCGATGCTGGTTATGGCGGAAGACTTCGAGGAAGCTCTGAAAGAGATCGAGCCATCCAGCATGCGAGAAGTCCTGGTAGAGGTGGCGCGCGTGCAGTGGAGCGATCTGGGTGGCCTGGGATCGCTCAAGCAAGAGCTGATCGAAGCCATTGAATGGCCACTCAAGCAGCCGGAGAAGTTCCGCCTGATGGGCATACGTCCGCCCAAGGGAATTCTTCTCTACGGTCCGCCGGGCACAGGAAAGACAATGATCGCCCAGGCGGTGGCCAATGAGACCGCAGCCAACTTTATCAGCGTGCGGGGGCCGCAAATGCTCTCCAAGTGGGTGGGCGAGTCTGAGAAAGCCATTAGGGAGATCTTTAGGAAGGCCAGGCAAGTCTCACCTACTATCATATTCTTCGATGAGCTGGACTCCATTGCACCGATGCGGGGCACAGATGAAGGCAGCCATGTCATGGAGCGGGTAGTAAACCAGCTCCTGGCAGAATTGGATGGCCTGGAGACGCTCAAAGATGTAGTGGTTATAGGTGCCACCAACCGGCCGGATATCCTCGATCCGGCTCTTCTGCGGTCGGGAAGGTTTGATCGTATGCTTCTGGTTGGGCCGCCTGATAAATTAGGGCGACATGATATTCTCAAGATTAAAACTGCAAAGATGCCCAAAGGCGAGGATGTGAACTTAGAAGAGCTGGCGGAGTTGACTGAAGGCTACGTGGGCTCGGATCTCGACTCGCTCTGCCGCGAGGCGGCCATGCTGGCCCTGCGCGAGAATATGGTGAAAGTGGAGATGAACCAATTCCGAGAGGCTTTGAAGAAGGTCAGGCCGAGCGTGGAGGAGAACATGGTCAGCTACTATGAGAGGATAAGCGAGAGGTTCAAGGGTGGAATAAAGGTGGAGCCTGCTTCGCTCATCGGCTACAGATAGCGCCTTGGCCTGGAAGCTAAATTGCTTTTAACCGGAAAAGGGATCTTTAGGTGAGGGGAATGGGAAAGGTGTTCTCGGCAAGCATTGCTGGAAAAGAGGTCGTAAACATCGATGGCATGGTGTTGGGCGATCTTGAAGATGTGGTCTTTGAGGTGCAGACGGGAAAGCTGGTGGACCTGTTGGTCAAGCCGAACCGTGAGCTGAACCGTTCGAAATACAGGGAGAGCGGAAGGTTTGTGCTCATACCTTTTGCCTCAGTGGTGGCCATCAAGGACTACATTGTGATCGATGAGAGCCGGGCTATGAAGACGTGAGATGATGAAAATCATATTCTATTTACCCCTCATCATCCTGGTACTGGTGTTATCAGGATGTCTGTCTCCGACTGTAGAGAAAGGCCCAAGCAAGGTTCTCTTGAAGACAAACATGGGTGACATCACAATCCAGCTTTATGATGACATGCCAATTACTACAGGAAATTTCAAGAGCCTGGTTGAGAAGGGATTTTATGACGGAGTCATCTTTCACCGCATCATAGACGGCTTCATGATTCAGGGCGGCGATCCGGAGGGCACTGGCATGGGTGGACCGGACTACTTTATCAAGGATGAGTTCACCGATCACAATCGAAACGAGCGCGGCACTATCAGCATGGCCAACGCCGGGCCGAACACAGGCGGCAGCCAGTTCTTCATCAATCTGGTGGACAACAGCTTCCTGGACAGCAAACATCCAGCTTTTGGAAAGGTGATTGCTGGCATGGATGTGGTTGACGCCATAGCCAAGGTTTCGAAAGACGCCAATGACCGGCCGCTCAAAGAGGTAAAGATAATTGAGGCCAAGATGGTCTCTTGATTATTTTATTAATATTAACTTTAAGGAGACGGATAAATATGGCAGAAGGCGCATTAAACACTGATGGTGTCAAAGTACGGCTTATGACCAGTATGGGTGACATCACATTGCAGCTTTACACGGACACTCCCCTCACATCGGGCAACTTCCAAAAGCTGGTGGAGAAGGGATTTTATGACGGAGTCATCTTTCACCGCATCATTGACGGCTTCATGGTTCAGGGTGGAGATCCTACCGGCACTGGCTGTGGCGGACCGGGCTATGCCATCAAGGATGAGCTGAGCCGCAAGAACAGGAACGATCGTGGCACGATCAGCATGGCAAATGCCGGGCCGAATACTGGCGGCAGCCAGTTCTTCATCAACCTGGTGGACAACAACTTCCTGGACAGCAAGCATCCGGTTTTCGGGAAAGTGATCGAGGGCATGGATGTGGTGGATGCCATGGCCAAGGTGAAGAAGGGTGCCAACGACCGGCCGGTAAAAGATGTGAAGATCGAGAGCGCTAAGGTGATAAGCTAACACAATTCGGTTCGCTATCTTCGTCTTGTGCAGTCCCGAATGTCTCGGGACTCTAAACTTATCAGCATCGGCATGACATAACCTTTAATAATCATAATAGGAATTATAATTTTGTGGACACAAGTGGCCGTGTGGAACTCACCGACATCAGAATGGCCATACAAGCAGGGCAAGTCAGAATAACCGATCACGCCTATGAAGAAGCAAATGCTGACCTGCTCAAGTTCGACGAGATCTATTTCTCGGCTCTGCATGGATCTGTGATTGAGGAATATCAGGATGATTCGCCATATCCAAGCGTCCTTGTATTTGGTCAAACCTTCGGTGGCGATCCAGTTCACAGTGTTTGGGCCTATAACGAGAAGAAACAGTGGGCGGTCCTGATCACAGTCTACCGACCTGACCCAAATCTATGGATTGGCTGCAAAGTGAGGAAAAGATGAATACGATGCCTTTTAAACAATGCCCGGTCTGCGGGGGCGACCTGGTTGAAAAAGAAGTTGAGAAGATCCTGCGTGGGGGTGCCAATACTGCGGTTCTGAAGGTCTGTGCAGAGGTCTGCTTGCGTTGCGGAGAGAGACTGTACTCGCAAGAGATTGTGAGGAGGTTCGAGCAGATCAAGGCCAAGCTGGAGCGCCAGGATACCGAGGAATTCAGGGCGATCGGAGTCTCGTACCGGGTGGCGTAGTTTCATAGAACGACTGTGAGACTTTTTTTAACTATACGGAAATGTCGCATCTTGAATCATCACCGCAGGAGGCAAGACCATAAGCCGAGAGCCGACTATCACATTATCCATAAAAGAGTCAGGCGAGCGTCCCAATAACGCTTATCTCTTTCATGTCCTGCTCGATGGAAAAGCTCTCACCAGCAACCAGAGCCTTTCCCTGCCTGACTCCCTGGCAGTGCGGGAGATCTCCCGCTGCTTTGGCGCTCTTTTCGAGCAGGGCGGCAGGCCGGAAAAAGATGCTGACGCCCAGCGGGCTCTGGGCAGGCAGCTCTTCGACAGCTGGTTAGCCTCTTCATGGGAGAAGATCAAGGCCGCGGTTCCCGTGGGCTCTTTGCGATTCCTGGTCATAGCCTCGGAGATATCTGAGATCCTCAACCTCCCCTGGGAACTCCTGCTTCCACCGGATGGCGAGTTCCTGGGCATCAATCCACTATTCAGAATCCGCCGCTTTCCCTCCTCCGCTAAGCAGATGGCCCCATTCACAGGAGAGCTTCGAGCCCGACCTTTGCGCCTGCTCTTCATGGCCTGCGCCCCAACGGATCAGCCGACTCTGGACTACGAAAAGGAGGAAGAAGCATTATTTCGGGCCATTTACGGTCAGGATGTGGCCTTCGATTCCTGCGACCTGGGCACCTTTGAGGAGCTGAAGGAGAAGGTGAGCGAGTTTCAGCCCCACATCGTCCACCTGACCGGTCACGGAGCAGTCCGGGAGGGCCAGGGCCGTTTTGCCTTTGAGAAGGAAGATGGTACGACAGATCTCGTTCCTTCGGAAGAGCTGCGCCGGTTCCTGGCCGGCTCAGGCGTGCAGTGCGTCTTTGTGAGCGGTTGCCAGTCGGGCAAAGCCCCGCGGGAGGCGTTGGCCGGCATCTGCCAGAGCCTGGTAGGTGCCGAGGTGCCCATGGCCGTGGGCTGGGCCGCCTCCATCGCCGACGACCTGGCCACTAACT
>JBFYLJ010000013.1:0-11935 GCA_041305465.1 Methanothrix sp. | reverse complement strand
ACCGGCGTCTTCTCCATCGAGAAGTTCATCCAGCTCTGGGGTAACTCCACCTGCGGCGCAATCAGCGTTGACTGGCTGCCGTGCGTGTAAGTAGTTTCTAACCCCATCTCCTTTTTTCAATAATCGATTATAGAATTGCATTTCCAGGTATACCTTTAAATTCATCTATTTCCAGGAAGAATGCGATATGTCCGATCCTCAGATTAAAAAGCTGGCTTTGCAGTTATCCCTGGGCGAGAGAGAGGTTTTGGCTACAGTGGAATTGCTGGACAGCGGCGCTACGCTTCCCTTTATTGCCAGATACCGAAAAGAGGCCACAGGAAATCTGAATGAGGTGGCAATTGCCAGGATTCGTGATCAACTCTACAAAAATCGGCAGCTTGAAGAGAGGCTCGATGCCATTTTGCATTCTCTGGCAAAGCGGCAGCTGCTCACTGCTGATCTGCAAGCGAAGCTGCAGGCTGCAGACACTCTGGCCCGTCTGGAGGACATTTACCTTCCCTTCCGGCCTAAGAGGAAGACCCGGGCCACTATGGCCAAAGATCGCGGCCTGGAGCCTCTGGCTAAGAGGATCTTCGCTCAGGATTATTCTCGACAAGACCCGGAAGAACTGGCATTGTCCTTTGTGGTTGAAAAGAAGGATGTTGCTTCGGCAGAAGAGGCCCTGGCAGGGGCAAGGGACATCATGGCCGAGTGGATGAGTGAAGATGCAGAGGCGCGACTGCGGATGAGAGCCCTTTATCAATCGCAGGGAGTTCTTCGCTGCGTGGCAATTGTTGGAGGAGAGTCCGGAGTTTCGTCTGATGCGAGAGACGACACAAAATTCAGGGACTATCAGGACTATTCCGAAGCCCTCACCAGGGCAAGTCCGCATAGGCTCCTGGCCATGCTGCGAGGAGCACGGGCAGGGGCCCTCAGCCTGCATCTAGCCCCGGCTGAGGATGACGGGCTGGCGGTTTTAGAGGAACTCTTCATAAAGGGGAGCGGTCCGGCCTCCGGTCAGGTGATGCAGGCAGCGGAGGACGGCTATCGTCGGCTTCTAGCCCCCTCCATGGAAAATGAGACGCTGGCCGCTGCCCGCGCCCGTGCCGAGGAGAAGGCCATCGAGGTCTTTTCCGAAAACCTGCGTCAGGTTCTCTTGGATCCCCCATTGGGACAAAAGTGCCTCCTGGCGGTTGATCCGGGACTGCGAACGGGCTGCAAGCTGGCGGTGCTCGATCGCCTGGGCCGGCTGCAAGAGAGTCATGTGATTTACCCTCATGATACTCAGAAAAAGAGGGAAGAAGCGGCGGCCCTTGTGAGCGCGATCTGCAAGAAAAGCGGCATCGAGATAATTGCCGTAGGCAACGGAACGGCTGGCAGAGAGACCCAAGCATTTTTGCAGAGCCTGGGGCTGCAGCCGGCAATCATCATGGTCAACGAATCTGGGGCATCGGTCTATTCTACATCAGAAGTGGCCCGCAAGGAGTTTCCCCATGAGGATGCGACTGTGCGCGGCACAGTCTCCATCGGACGTCGGCTCATGGACCCGCTGGCGGAGCTGGTCAAGATAGAGCCCAAGGCCATCGGCGTCGGGCAGTACCAGCATGACGTGGACCAGCACGCCTTGCGGCGGGCTTTGGACGATGTGGTCTCTTCTTGCGTTAACCTGGTGGGAGTGGATGTGAATGCCGCCAGTCGGGAGCTTCTATCTTACGTCTCTGGTCTGGGGCCCAAGCTGGCAGAGGCGGTGGTGAAGTACAGAAATGAGCATGGCATTTTTGCCTCGCGCCAGGATCTGCACAAAGTGCCGCGCCTGGGGCCCAAGGCCTTCGAGCAGGCAGCCGGATTTTTGCGCATTCGTGAGGGCGACAATCCCCTGGACGGCACGGCAGTGCATCCGGAGAGCTATCCTCTGGTGGAGCGGATGGCGCAGGACTTGTGCGTCACGGTAAGAGAGCTGATGCATAATGAGAATCTCCTCAAAAAGCTGGACCCAGAGCGATACATCTCCAAGAAATCGGGTGCTGCCACACTGCAGGACATCCTGGAGGAGTTGTCCCGGCCTGGCCGCGATCCCAGAGCAGATTTTGAGGCCTTTAGCTTTGCATCTGGAATTGAGAAGATGGAGGATCTCAAAGCGGGCATGAAACTGCCGGGCATTGTGACCAATGTCACTGCTTTTGGGGCCTTTGTGGACATAGGCGTGCATCAGGATGGGCTTGTGCATATCAGCCAGCTTCGGGATGGCTATGTGAAGAATCCAACCGACGTGGTTAAAGCCAGGCAGAAGGTCAGAGTTATGGTGCTGGATGTGGATCTGAAGAGAAATAGGATATCGCTTTCGATGAAAAAATCAAGCTGAGCAAAATCCTTAAATATCGGCAAACAATTATATCTGATTCGGCAAAAGTCGAAGGCCATCATTTTATCCCTCCTACACTAAGACTTTTGCCTTCCTCCTATTCGGCGCGTCATCAGTTCTCCCATCGCCGTGCATGAGAAGTGCATGTGCATGCAAAGGCTTAATTGTTAATGTATTTCTAGAGCAATCGGGGACCATAATTGAACGAAGAATTCGAGAAGAGAACCTTTGATGAAAAGGTATCTTATCTCATAGAAAACCTAAGAGAATTGCCCGACGAATTGGCAAGAGAGGGCATAGAGATACTGGAAAGAGCAGGTGAGACGGAGTATGCCGTCGTATTGGCCAGAGACAAAGCAATGATCGATAAGGCCATCGCAATCCTGATTGACGCGGGAGACTATCTTTGGGCTGCATTGATCGCCAAAAACGCAGGCCAAGAGGCTCTTTCCGAAAGGCTCTACACAGACGGCCTGCAGTATTACATCGAGATGGAGATGTTCGGAAGGGCCATTTCTGCGGCAAATGCCCTGGGCATATCTCAAGATGGGATCGATGATCTCTATCTAAGGGGCGTTGCCAAAGAGAGCCGGGGTGTTGATCTAGCTCACAGCAGAGATATGATCGATTGCGCTATGCAATCACTGGATATGTCAATCATTGGCAGGGATGATGAGCTATCCCGACAGGTTATGCTGGCCGTGCGTGAGGAACGAGAAAAAAACGCAAAACAGTGATTCGCGCATAAGCATACTGCAAATCACTCACTCATCCTTTAGATGGATTTCCAGGGACATCAGATCTTCTGCCACAATAGTCCTATCGAATATGGATTTTGCCTCTCTTAGGAGCTGGGAGGTATCCTCAGAGTAACGTGAGCTTATATGGGTTAGAACGAGCTGTCCCACATCTGCTTCTTTAGCGACTAGAGCTGCCTCTGTCGCAGTGCTGTGCTTCGTCTCTTTGGCCCAATCTGCCATATCATTTGCCAGAGCGCAGTCGTGGATGAGCAGATCCGCTCCCCTGCTGGCCAGTTGCACGGACTTGCAGGGCCTTGTGTCACCAGTGTAGACGATCTTTCTGCCCGGACGGGCAGGTCCCATAACCTGATGAGGCTCTATCCTTTTGCCGCCGATCTCTATTTCCTGGCCATGCTGCAGCTTTCCGAAGAGCGGTCCGGGCGGTATCCCTAATGAAGTAGCCGCTTCGCGGTTGAATCGACCAAGACGCATATCTTCCTCCAAAGAGTAGCCAAGGCTTGGAACGCTATGGTGTGTTGAGATGGCCCTTACCTGACAGCCTTTCATCTTCAGCACGTCACCAGGCGCAAGTTCGATCGCCTGGACATCGAAGTTGCGAGAAAAGTAGCAGATTGACTTGAAGCTCTCCACGAGATGTATGGTATGAATGGGTCCTACAACAGTTATTGGATTTCTTCGTCCCTGGAAAGCCAGAGTCTCCAAGAGGCCGGGAATGCCCAAGATGTGGTCGGCGTGCAGATGAGTTAAGAAAATGTAATTTAAGCGCATCATACCCGTTCTCGCCCGCATCATCTGCCTTTGCGTACCCTCTGCGCAGTCAAAGAGCATCATCTCTCCCTCGCGGTTGATGAGGATGGCCGAAGGATTTCTCTCCGGCGTTGGAAGCGATCCGGCGGTTCCCAGGAAGGTCACATTTAGCAACTTTTCAGCCTCGTTAAAGTTCTCCGGGGAGAGACACATGTTTTCCCATATCATCTTTTGCATGCAAACCTTTATCTGATAAAAGAGACGGCACTGTATTGGTGTAGGAAATGGATGCAATTACAATTGTCGAGTGGCTCCAGGGCTTGCTTATACTAGCAATCTTCCTGGGAATTATGGCAACAAGCTTCAAGGTCTGGCGCTGGAATTACGCAACACCGCCCAGATAGGACCTAAATCACAGTGCAGATCTTAAGCGAATAGCGAATCATTTATTTCGTCTTATTTTCTATTTTTCGTATCCTTGATTTAGGATATGGCGGTTATAATCCAAAAGCGAGAAGCTACCCCTCGCGTTTAACCGTGCCCAGAGCACATATTGCTTGTCGCAAGAGACCTCACCCTGCGTTAAGAGGTATTTATCCCTTTGCAGGCTTGCAGCAGGCAAAAAGCGCTCGACAACGGCCTAAAAGGATCACACTCCGGCCTTCCTGCGCCAGATGGGCTGAGCAGCACTTAAATGTCATGCACTTTCATAATTCGAACGATGCGATCGTGATCACATTTATAAATGAAAACTGCATCCTTGCACAGGTAGCGCAACTAAGATGCGATATGCTAAAAGAAAAGATTGAATGCAAGAAGAAAAAAATGGAAAAAGCAATTAAAAAGAATTTCAAATTACAAAAATATAAATAAAGAAAATGAGTGTAATAGCTTATAACAATCATGTATTGGAGGAGATCTATGAATCATGTCAGGGTCGGTGGAGTCTGTCTGCTTCTCTTAATTATAGCTGCAGCTCTGCCAATTAATGTATTGGCGCAAACCCCATCAGAGAGCGATAATGCAGCGAACGGGGCAGCCCCAATCATAAGCCAGAGCTTGCTTTCCAAGAGCACACAGGGAGAGACGATATCAGCTGAAAAGCTGGCTAAACGCAACACTGGACTTAAGCCGCTGGGAACGACGAAAACCGAAGCTGCTTCGGGGGCCACTCAAACATCAGACCAGACGCAGACATCTAGCCAGCCCAAGACAACTGAGCAGCCCGAAACCCCGGCACCGACTGCTATTCCGGCAAATGTGGTCCAGGAGACGCCTGCTCCAGCAGATTTAGCGACGCAGCAAGCACCCACTCCGACAGAGGACGCTACCGTGCCGGTTGCCGATACCACGGTGACCCCGGAGACTATCACTCCCGATACAATAGCAACACCGACCAGTTCCGAATCGTCTCTGGCTCCTGCATCCGGTGAGAATGTCATCTCTCCAGAGAATCTGACTGCGGATACAGTAGTCTATAACGATAATGCCTCCCAGAATGAATCTGCGATAACACCGCCTGAGGTCTCACAAAACGTATCCAGTAATTCCAGTGAAATAGCAGCTGAGAGCGAAACAACAAGCGAAACGACATCAGATGAGACCGAGTATGGAACGGATAGGATCTGGAGAGAAGGAGACAGTCTGGATTATACCTGGACTCCTCAGAGTTTTTCTGGATTCTTCTATGACTTGAAGAATGATGTGGGCACAGAAAAGCTTACAATCAAGCTTCAGTCATCTGGAAGGTCTATGGACTCCGGCGACCTGACATACAGCACAAATGCCCAGGATACGGATTTTGATTTCAGCGACTGGGGAAGCTATCAGGTTATGGGCTTCATGGCCGATAAATACTTTGCAGGCTACAAGGCCGGCGATGTCTTCGACAAGGATAGAAGTCTGATAAATGACGGTCAGCTTAGAAGAGTACTCATAGATACGAGCGATGAGAGCACAATTACCACTGGATCGGTATTGCCCCTGGAAGAAGGCTATGAGCTGCGAATCAAGCAGATAGATCTTAACGGTAATAAAGTATATCTGGCTATGGCCAAGAATGGTGAAGAGATTGACAGCAAGGTAATCTCTCCTGATAATCTCAGGAGCGCTACGTATCAGTATAAAGTTGATATTGCTGGAGAAGACACTCCAATAGTACTTGCGCATATATCAAATGTTTTTGCCAGCACTGAGTCTGCACTGGTAACAGTGGACGGTCTCTTCCAATTATCTGATACATTTGCGGCTGTTGAAGACGGTGATAAGTACGATAAAATGAAGGTAACTTCGGTCTCCGACCAGGGTGTAGAGATGGAAAATGAGGATTCACTCACTCTCCGGAAAGGAAGTACTACCAAGATCTTTGGAAAAGTCGGATTCCTGGTTGCAGATTCCGATGAAATTCGCTTTGCACCGGTGGTAGAGAGGACTGGAAGCTACGATGTTAGAGGCACAGTGATAGATCCCTCTGAAACCAAGGATTTTACCTGGACGCCTTACAACTTTGAAGGATTCTATTATGACATCGATGATGATGTCGGTACGGAGAGTTTGCAGGCAAAAATCAGCGGCAGCTCGAAGATAGAAGAGAAGGATCTGATCTACCAGACGAGCCCCCAGCCAGTCAAGTTTGAGTTCGAGAGCTGGGGCAAGTACGATGTCATCGGCTTTATGGCTGACAAGTACTTCGCAGGATACAACAACGAGACAAAGTTTACGGACGAAGAGAGTGCAATCAATGAGGGTCAACTCAGACGTGTCTTGCTTGATAACGACAACAGCCAGACAATAGCCAGCGGATCGGTTCTATCCTTGGAAGAAGGCTATGAGCTGAGAATAAAGCAGGTGGACCTCAACGGCAATAAGGTCTATTTGGCTTTGGCCCAGGATGGAAAAGAGGTAGACAGCAAGGTAGTAACACCATCTTCCGATCCCGCGGACAAAGCATCTAACTATCTCTATAAAGTAGATATGGGCTCACTGAAAGATGTTCCTATAATTGCGGCTCACGTTCAGAGCGTCTTTAGAAGTACCGAATCCGACCTGGCAACTGTTGATGCCGTTTTCCAGGTCTCCGAAAACCCCGAGTCGGTAGAGGAGGGTGAGATCCACGGCAAGATGAAGGTGGAGACATTAGGAACTGACGGCATCACCATGCGAAACGATGGCTCCATTAGCCTGGGACGGGGAAAAGTAATAGAAATCATGGAGAACTTAAAGATCGAGGTTGCCGATAGCTCTAAGAGATTGCTGGCACCCATTGCCACCAAGACAGGAGAAGGTGGAGAAATGACAATAAGCCTTCCGGAAGGCGTTGTGAATCAGCCGGTATATATCAGTGTCAAGTCCGGTGCAGTCGGTCTGAGCGGAGTTCAGATCCTAATGAATGCAAGCACCATTGCCACAACAGATGTCACCGGATCGGTCAGCTATACCCCAACATCCGTAGGTACCTTCCAGATAGTTGCCAAGAAGAAAGGCTATAACGACGGCAAGGCCAGCTTGATCGTGAGAACGGCAGCCGATGCAGCCAGGATATCTGCATTCGAGAAGGCCAATGCAACACTCACCAACCAGCTAACCATCAATGCGCCGGCAGAAGTTGTCAAAGGAGAAAACTTCCTGATAACTGTTGTAGAGGGCATCAACCAGACGCCTGTGGACGTGGCATCCCTGTTCCTGGATGAAGAGAGCATCGGCAGCACCGGCGCCCAGGGAACGATGACCTATTCCGCCATTGTCTTGGGCGAGCATACTCTGAAGGCAGAGAAAGAGGGCTTCAATTCAGCTACCAAAAAGATCAAGATAGCCTCGTCTCTGAGAGTTGTCAATCTGACGGTACCGGAAAAGGGCAACGCAGGCAGCGAGTTCAAGATCTCTGCTATTGTGGAGAACGTAGGCAGCAATGAAGACACCCGCTTGCTGGAGCTGAAGGCAAACGATACAGTTGTAGATTCCAAGAATGCAACAGTCAAAGGTGGCGAGAATTCCACAATCAGCTTTAGCTACAAACCAATGGACCCAGGATTAGCCAGGATAAGCCTGGATGAGCAGAGCAAGACGATAAATGTGGAGAAGGCGCAGAGCAACTGGCTCATCGCCCTGATCCTGGTGCTGCTCATAGCCATCGGTGCCGGGTACTATCTCTACTCGACAGGAGAGCTGGACGGTCTGCAAAGGCAGGTTAAGAAGATGATGCAAGGGCGATGAACGAAGTCGCACTTTGCATTTTTTTTGTTTTTTATGAGTGCCTGTATTTCCTTTTTTTTATCCCGTCTACATTTGCCGATAGTCCTAATTGATTTTTTTAACAGCATGGGAATTATTGATATACCCTGACGTTTTCTCTCATGGCACTGCATAGCATAGGCTGAACGAACTAATCTTATCAGGGTATGGAAATGAATTACTGGCAACCGAAATTGGAGCTCATGGAGAGAAAAGAGCTGGAAGAGCTGCAACTGCAGCGTCTCAAGACCGTTGTAGAGAAGGTTTACAAGAACGTTCCCTTTTACCGGAACATATTCTTGCAGGCGGGCATCACCCCGCAGGACATCAAGAGCCTCAAGGATCTGGCAAAGCTGCCCACTACCAGAAAGCAGGACCTCCGGGACAATTATCCCTTCGGCCTCTTTGCTGTTCCTCGAGATGAAGTGGTGCGGGTACATGCCTCTTCCGGCACTACCGGCAAGCCCACCGTTGTTGGCTACACAGCCAAGGATATCGAGAACTGGTCGGACCTCATGGCTCGAGACTTTGTGATGGTCGGAGTCAAGAAGGGAGATATATTCCAGAACGCGGTGAACTACGGCTTTTTCACGGGCGGTCTGGGTGTGCATTACGGAATCGAGCGCTTGGGAGCCATGGCTGTGCCCTCCGGCGTAGGTAATACGGAACGACAGCTTGAGATCATGATGGATTTCGGGGTTACAGTGCTGCACTGCACACCGTCTTACGCGCTTTATCTGGCTGAGACTGCCAAGGCGAAGGGCGTGGTGGACAAGCTAAAGCTGCGCATCGGCTGCTTCGGAGCCGAACCCTGGTCGGACGAATCAAGAAAAGAGCTGGAAGATGCACTGCACATCAAAGCCTATGACTCATACGGCCTCTCTGAAATGATGGGACCGGGCGTCGCATTCGAATGCCAGGAGCAGAATGGACTGCATATCTGGGAGGACCACTTTCTCATCGAGATTCTGGATAAAAATGAGCAGCCCTGTGCGCCTGGTGAGCCGGGCGAGCTTGTCATAACCTCGCTCACCAAAGAAGCCATGCCACTCATCAGATACCACACAGGGGACGTGACCTACATTATGGAAGAGAAGTGCAGCTGCGGGCGCACCAGCCGAAAGCTGCACAGATTCCTGGGCCGAGCTGATGACATGCTCATTGTGCGCGGCATCAATGTCTTCCCCAGCCAAATTGAGGATGTGCTAGTCAGCATCCCAGAGATTGGCAACTACTTCCAGGTGGTCGTGGACAGAAAGAAGCATGGACTCGATGAGATCAGCATTCAGGTTGAACTCAAGGAAGAGGCCTTCACCGGCGAACTCTCAGATCTGGCAAAGATCAGAAAGAAGGCTGAAGATAAGCTGAAGTCGGTACTGAATGTGAGAAGCAAGATAGAGCTGGTGGAGATGGGCTCCATCCCCAGAACGGCCGGAAAGTCAAAGAAGGTCGTGGATCTGCGAGATGTTTATGCAAAAGATGAGAAAGCTGCGAAAAAGAGCTGACATGAAAGCCATGCTGCCGATGGCAGCGAGCTTTCCTTTTTTATTTAAATTATTTATAATGCTCATCTTATTTAAAAATTTATTATAAGGGTTGTGGCATCGGGCGGGGACTATGATCGCCGATTTTATAGGGATTCTTGTGGCGAGAAGTACGAGGGACACATCCACGATCTCAGCTAAGAGACTTACTATCTTCACTGTCTATTCTGGCTACTTGGAAGGGAAGCTGAAGGAAGATGGGCAGTCCTAGTCCTGATGGGCAGCTCAACCTTTTTATCCGGCTTTGCCGTGGCACTTTTTAAACTTTAATCCGCTGCCGCATGGACAGGGATCGTTTCTGCCCGGTTTCATAACCATATGCGAGATCTGACCATTTTTCATATTTTTCATACAGTCTATAATATTAGCAGGTGCCCGGCCCTGACGAAGTTCGTGGGCCATAAACCGCATTGCTCCGTCGATGTGTCTGAAGAAATCCCTGTAGCCCTCACACAGATAATTAAGACCGTTTTCACCCTCCGGCGTTTTGATGAATCGGTTCTTGGGGCATTCGCCGTTGCAGACGAAAGAGACCTCACACATGCGGCAGTATGTGGGCAGAGTATCGTGCTTGTCCCGGCCAAACTTTCGCTGTTTTTGCGAGCCGGCCAACTGGGCCATCTCCTTATCGTTGATATTGCCCAGAAAGTGCCGAGGCTCCACAAAATGATCGCATGAGTACATATCGCCATTGTGTTCCATTGCCATGGCCGTTCCGCAGGTCGGCGAGAAGGCGCAGATGCCGGGAGGCACTCCAGACCAGGCGGCCAGAGCCACATCGAAGATTTGCACAAAGGTCTTGCCCACGTCCCTGCGGACCCATTCATCGAAGATAGTGATCAAGAAGCGGCCATACTGCTCGGCTTTGACGCTGCGATCTGTGACTGTATCGCCCTCTTGATAGCCGGTATCATTGTCTCTCTCTACTATGGGTATGAACTGGATGAAATTCGTCTTGACCTCATCTCTGAGAAAACGGTAAACCTCCAGAGGATAGTCGCCATTAGCGGCATGAACTGTGGTCAGGATATTGTAGTCCACCTTGTGTTTTCGTAGCAGCCGGGCAGCTTTCATTACCCGATCAAAGGTGGGTTTTCCGGCTTTATCCACCCGGTAGGCGTTATGAAGATCTCTCGGGCCGTCCAGGCTCAGGCCGATGAGGAAGTTGTTCTCATGGAAGAATTCGCACCATTCGTTGTCAAGAAGGATACCATTGGTCTGCATGGTGTTCTGGATCTGCATTTTCGGGCGCTTGTATTTCAGCTCGTATTCAATTGATTTTCTGAAAAAATCAAGTCCCATCAGTGTAGGCTCGCCGCCCTGCCAGGCGATGGTGGCCTGGGGAATCTTCTGAGCCTGTATGTACTGGCGGATGTAGGTCTCAAGAAGCTCATCCGACATTCTGAAGCTGCTGCCTGGATAGAGATTCTTCTTGGATAGAAAGAAGCAGTACTTGCAGCCCAAATTGCATAACGCACCCGTGGGCTTGGCCAGGAGATGAAAGCCGGGCAGAGAGTCCTTCTTGCTCATTAATTGCTATTATCGATTAGATGTTCATTAATCTTCTCATCTTGACTGCATGAAACGATAGCTGCCCGCTAAAGATGAAACAAGACCAATATAGATTGCTCGGGAAAGTTCAGATAGTAGTAATGCATACAATTGCTTGTGATCTGGCGGGCAGGCCCTCCTGATCGGCCAGGGGGCCATCCGGGCCAGCGGATGGAAAAGGCTATATATTTAACCTATATATAAACTCATGAAACGCCAAGCCGATAGATTCTTAATAATAATTTTTATATAAAATGCTTTCGAGCATCTCCCTCAAAAAAGGCCACCAACAACAGGCGACAACTGTCTAAAATCGATGCTCGAAAAGCAGCTGCATAGCGAAAATAGGCTCAAAAGGCACCATTTTGAGGAAGTCATAAAAATGAAAACCGTCGATGCTCGAAAAATGCGATTTTGTCGATATGCGCAGAAGGCCTAAAACCGAGGCTCTATCCATTTCTGAAGAGAAGTGGCTCCATTGAAACATTCTTGTCCCGGGTGGATAATAACCCAGAGCGAGCTATCCATTTCTGAAGAGAAGTGGCTCCATTGAAACCCAATCTACCCTTAATTCTCTCGTACATTTTCTTTCCTATCCATTTCTGAAGAGAAGTGGCTCCATTGATACACCCATGCACCCCAGGCTGAAACTCACACGCGATAGATCGGAAACGAGATCTTTCGAGCCATGAATTCAGTTTCCCACGTGAAGCATTGCCGACTCATCTTATCATGGATCTTCCTATCAGCAGGAATCA
>JBFYLJ010000012.1:0-8935 GCA_041305465.1 Methanothrix sp. | reverse complement strand
TTGGGCCCTCCGCCCTGCGCCAGCTCCGGTCTGCCCCCTCCGCCTCCGCCCAGCAGCTTCGCTGCCGTCCGGATGATGCTGCCCGCCTTGATGCCTTTCGCCAGGCCAGACTGGCCCACGGCGGCGACGAGCTTGCCGGTCTCGCTGCCCAAAAGGGCGACGCAGTCCTGCTCTGCCAGAAGCGCCGCCGCCTTGAGAAGCTCATCGATATCGGCGCTGCCCATCTTCTGCACCACTATTCTCAGGCCGTCAGAGGTCTCGGCCTCAGCCACCAGAGTCTTGAGCCGCGCTTTTGCCAGGTCCTCCTTGAGCCGCTCGATCTCCTTTTGCTGGGCCTTCCACTCCTCAAAGAAGCGGGACGCGGTCTTGGGCAACTGTTCGCCCGGCACGCGCAGCACATCTGCCGCAGCAAAGAGCAGATCATCGCGCTCCTGTCCCGCCCGCACGGCTGCCTCGCCAGCGGCAAACTCGATCCTCTCCACTCCATCCTGAATGCGCTCGGCACGCAGGATCTTGATGGCCCCGATCATGCCCGTATTGGTGACATGCGTTCCGGCGCAGGCCTCGATGTCGCTGCCCACCCGCACCACACGAATCTGATTTCCGGGCGGCACGCCTCCCTGGTACAGCTCAAAGCCAAAGAGCTTCTCTGCATCGGTGCGCGGCAGGAACTGGGTGTCTACAGGCTCCATCTCCATCACCCGACGATTGGCCTCAAGCTCAATCGCCTTCAACTCCTGGTTGGTGATGCGCTTGTAGTGGGAGATATCAAGGCGGGCCCGATCCTCGCTCTTCTGGGCTCCGGCTTGCCAGACGTGCTTGCCCAAGACGCGTTTGGCCGAATCATGCACCAGATGGGTGGCAGTGTGGTGACGGGCATGAGCCAGGCGGCGGCGCATGTCCACTTTGCCGGTGACCCGGTCACCTTTGATCAATCTCGGACCGCTGGCCGTCTTGGCCAGCTTATGCAAGACCACGTCGCCAGACTTCTGAACATCTACCACCGCATAGGTTTGGCCCTGCTTCTCCAATGTTCCATGGTCAGCAGGCTGGCCTCCGCCCTCGGGATAGAGGAGCGTCCGATCCAAGATGACGCTGCCGTCTTCTGTAACATCGAGCACCTGGGCCTGGAAGACCTGTTCGAAGGGATGCTCGTAGAATAAAAGCTCTGTCTTGCCGGGCAGAGTGGCCTTGGCCTCTTCCTTCTCGGCCCGGATGCGCTTCTTGGCCACCAGCGAGTAGAAGTTATCCGGCAGCTCCACAGTCGCACCTATCTCCTCTGCCGACTCGCGGGCGATCTCAGGAGGAATGCCGTGCGTATCGTAAAGGGAGATCATCTCCTCCAGGGGAATGGGCAGTTTCTTCTTCAGGAAGTGCTCGGCGGTCTTCTTGACCAGGCGCTTACCCTTCTCCAGGGTCTCAGCATACTTCTGCTCTTCCTGGTCGAGGATCTCCTTGATGGTGACAAAGCGCTCCTGCCAGTCCGAGTAATCCAGCCTTTGAATTTGCATCTCCACCAGTTCCGCCAGCGGCAGAGACAGGCCCAGCTCCTTCATCAATCGCAATGTGCGGCGAATGACCAGCCTGGACAGGTAGCCAGCCTTTACATTGGAGGGGATGATGCCGTCGCCCAGCATGTAGGCCAGGCAGCGAGTGTGGTCCACCACGGCATAAATGCGCTCCATGGGCTCAATGGTCTTTTGCAGCTTCTCTGGTGATATGCCGATGTTGCCTGCAATCTTCTTGCGAAGATCCTCCATGCTGTACTCATCCAGGTCCACCATGCCCGCCAGCCTGGCATTCTGGGCAAAGATCTCGGCGTACTCGGCGTCCTTGAGATTGTGCTCGACGCCCGCAAGGTCGGCTACCTTCCTGACGAGATCCGGGAAGATGGCATCATAAATGGTAGGCGAGCCGGTGGAGGCCCAGACAAACCTCTCGAGGCCATAGCCTGTGTCCACGATGTAGTTGTTCATCTTCTCATAAGACTCGCCCTTGATCTGGATGGGGCCGCTTTGCACGGCTTTAAGGTCCATGAAGACCAGCGTTGCCAGCTCCAGACCGCCGACCATGACCTCCACGCTAGGTCCGGCATTACCGCCACCTGCCCAGGGATTTTCCTTGTAGGTCACAGCCAGGGGGTCCATGCCCAGACCCACCAGCAACTCATCACATAATGCAACCGTTCGATCCTTCCAGTAGTGCTCCTTTTCACGGGTGTTGAAGACGTGGTGGGCCATCATCTCGAAGGTGGTGAGATGCCGTCCGCTGCGCCCTACCGAATCGAGATCGTCGAGCCTTATGCAGGGCTGGCTGATGGTGAGCGGGTTGGCGGGTGGCGGCACCTGTCCGGAGGTGACAAAGGGCTGGAAGTCAGCGATAGAGGCGATGGTGAGGTAGATATCGTCTCGCCATCGTGCCACAACCGGATACCTCTTGATGCGAGCGTGCCCCCTGCTCTCATAGAAGCTGAGGTAGTGCTCGCGCATCTCGTCTATTGTGTGCTCGCGCTTGAATATGGGCGAGCCTATGAAGGTATAGGGATCGCAGGGCGGGTCCCCGCAGGTCTTCCTCTCTCCATTCCTTGTCCAGAAGAATTTGCCGCATTTGTCGCACTTCTTGCGCTGGAATCCCTCATCCACGAAGAAGTCTAATCGATACTCATCCTCGGAGAACATAGTTGATCAGCTTGTGAGCGGAAGATGATTCTAATTTACTCTTAAGACCTTTAGTAGCGAGACCACGGGCACTCCAGCGATCTCTTCTGTGCCTTTCTTGTCGATCAGGACAGCGATAGCATTGATCTTGGCTCCGTGCTCGTCCAAATACTCGACTACCTCCTCCAAAGTGCGACCGGATGTAATCACATCGTCGATGATGACGCACTCCTTGTCCATAACACTGGCGAAGTTAGCACTAAGGTTGCCTCGTGCTTTGCCGCTCTCTCTAGTGAGCATCTGCTTGCTGGGTGTGTATACAGCAAGCTCGGCTGCCAGGCTGCTTGCAACCATGCTGGCGATAGGAAGGCCGCTTAAAGCTATGCCAACCACGACATCTACGTCGCAATCGTTCTCGTCCAGTGTATCAATAATGATATCCGAGAGGGCTTCAGATACATGGCTCATCCGGGAGGCGCTCTTGCCGATCATGGACCAGTCCACAGAGATATCCTTGGGCCCGGGTGATGTGCTCGTCTTCTCAGCATGGGTAAGCAGCCAGGTAACCGTTTCGCTGGAGACATTCAACTCCTCCGAGATCTGGCCTTCCACCAGCCCTTCCGCTTTTAGATCCGTTGCCTTTTTCATCAATGATTCAATATTCTTCATCTTATGCACCTCTTTTTCTTTCGGGCAGGAGTTCCGCAATCAATACAAACATCTCCCTCGAATTTGCTGCCACAGCCTTGGCACCTCTGGACGTGCTTTAGCAATCTCTTAATCCTGGGCTGCCCAATGGGCTGTATCTTCAGACCGAGGTGAAGAGCGACATTTTGCAGAGCGTAATCGTCGGTAGCGAGAACGGCTCGATACTCCAGGGCTTTTGCCAGGACATCCAAATCAGCGGATGATAGTGATTTGAGGTCTCCTGTCTGTGTTGCGGCGTGCTCTGCTGCTTTTCGCGTCTGGGGGGAAGGGCTTTCCACCCGTGCCTCAAATATGTGAAGCAGGGATTTTGTCCTTATATCTTTCAACTCCGCTTCAACCGCCGGGACGGTGATCAGCTCTCCTGCTGGCCTTTTACCCCAGATAAATACTGAAGCATCCGCTACAACGTACACATGCAGTGGCTCTTGAAAGTTATAGTACTTGGACTTTTCCCGGACCAAAACGCTATTATCATATAATGAAATGCAAAGGTTGGATGGCCAAGAAAGAAAAAAAGGTTGGCAACAAGGAAGACCAACGGCTTGCGACTGCCCAGGAAAAGCCCAGCGAAAAGGCAGCCAAACTACCGCCAAGGGTCGCGCCCAAGAGCGCAGCCGAACGCAGAAAGGACCGCATTGATGGAATAGTCAAGACCGTGTATCCATCCATTCTGGGGACCATGGCTGGATTTGCCTGCTATTATGCCGGCGAGGCAATCTCTCCTTATCCCTGGCATTTCGTAATGATGTCCGTATTACTGCTTACTTATGTCATTCAGAAGTTTACATATACGTTCTTGAAAATAGATGCAGCGAGCTTCAAGACCAAAGATTGGTTCTATGTGGAGTTCATGGTAGTCGATTTCTGGCTAGTTACCTGGACACTTCTTCTTAACTGAGGGTTTTGCATGAGAATTGCCATCATCAATCGCGATCGCTGCCAGCCCCGCAAGTGCTCCAAAGAGTGTGAGTACTTCTGCCCGCCGGTGCGCACTGGCGACGAGACCATCGTTTTTGTGGACGGCAAGCCCATCATCACCGAGAACCTTTGCGTGGGCTGCGGTATATGTGTGCGCAAATGCCCCTTTGGGGCGATTACCATCACCAATCTGCCGGAAGAGATGGAGGACCCGGTGCACAGGTATGGCCAGAACGGGTTTGCGCTTTACGGTCTGCCTGTACCGGTTGATGGCCGGGTAACCGGCCTTTTGGGCCCCAACGGCATAGGAAAAAGTACCGCCGTATCCATACTATCCGGCATCTTGCGCCCTAATTTAGGAAAGAATGCCTCATGGGATGATGTCTTCGCCCGCTTTGCTGGCAGCGTCCTGGGAGATTATCTGAAAAAGGTAGCGGAGAAGGGTGTCAAGACATCCTACAAGCCACAATATGTGGATCGCATCCCCAAGAGCTATTCGGGGCCTGTTCGCGGTCTCTTGGAGAAGACGGACGAACGCGGAGTCCTCGCCGATCTGGTGGAAGGTCTCTCTATAGACAAGCTCATGGACCGGGAGATATCAAGCCTCTCAGGCGGGGAGCTGCAGCGTGTGGCTATCGCAGCCACAGTGGCTCGCGACGCGAATTTCTATTTCTTCGATGAGATCAGTCCATTTCTGGATATTTACCAGCGCATCAACGTGGCTCGCATACTCCAGGACCTGGCAAGGGATAAGGCAGTCATGGTTGTGGAACATGACCTGGCCCTGCTTGACCTTCTGGCAGAAAACATTCATATCATTTACGGCGTGCCTGGGGCTTACGGCGTTATAACCCGGACCAAGGGGGTAAGGGTGGGCATCAACCAATACCTACGCGGCAACCTTCCTGAGGAGAATGTGCGCTTCCGGGATACATCCATACGTTTTGAAGTACATGCACCCAGGATCGATAAGGAGATTCCCACGCTCATCGCCTATGAGGCCTTTGACGTGCAGTACTCCTCCTTCAAATTGGTAGCAGAGCCCGGCATCATTCGCCGTGGTGAAGTTGTGGGCATCCTGGGTCCGAACGGCATCGGAAAGAGCACTTACATCAAGGTACTGGCCGGAGTGGAAAAGCCGACATCAGGAAGCTTCGATAGCCGGCTTAAAGTCTCCTACAAGCCCCAGTACTTGAAAGCTGACTCTGATATGACCGTGCAGGGGCTCTTGCGTGGCGCGACTCATGATTTTGATACCAGCTTCTACCAGACAGAGATCCTAAAGCCCATGGGTCTGGAGCCTTTGATGGACCAGGCCTTGACTGAGCTATCAGGCGGGGAGCTGCAACGCGTGGCCATTACCGCCTGCCTGAGCCGCTCGGCTGACCTCTATCTGCTCGATGAGCCCTCTGCCCATCTGGATGTCGAGCAGAGGATGCTGGCTGCAAAGGTAATGAGGCGCTTTGCCGAGTCCTCAGAGAAGACGGTGCTGGTTGTGGACCATGATATCTATCTTATCGATCTGCTCGCGGAGAGGTTAATGGTCTTTGAGGGAACGCCGGGGGCGCTGGGCATTGCCCATACGCCTCTGGAGATGCGCGAGGGCATGAACTCCTTTTTAAAAGCCATAAACATCACCTTCCGGCGTGACGAGGAGACAAAGCGTCCCAGGGTCAACAAGCCCGAGTCGAGGCTCGACAGAACGCAAAAGGAGCAGGGTGAGTACTACTATCCGGTTGAGGAAGCTTGAAACCGACAGCTTTTTTGCCCTTCCCAGCCTGCGCAATTATGAGGAATGGAAAAATGGCTGACGAGGACCTGGGGGCACTGGAGCACTATGTCCCCTTTTGTCCCAAATGCGGCAACGAGTGCGAGCAAAAGGATCTGCGGCGAGCGTTAGATGCAGATAGCTGGAAGAAGATTATAATTGAGACCATCTACTACTGCAAGAGATGTGATAACTATTGGAGTGATGGCCTGGTCGAGAAGGGCTACAAATAAACAATCCCAGAACCGCACCTTAGAATCATTGCTGGATCCATCCGAAGATCCTAGCCGAGATTCGTCCCTAAACTCATGATCTACCTCTATTACAGCGAGAAATTCCAGGCTTATAACTTCGGCCCGGAGCACCCCTTCAATCCGGCTCGCTTGATGCTCGCATACAAGCTCATGGAGGAAGAGGGCATGATAGACGACCTCACCTGCAAGGTTCAGCCGCAGCCCGCAGCGGAAGCTGATTTGCAGCGCGTGCATACACGAGAGTATATTGCATCTGTGCAAACTGAAGAGCCGGATTTGGCCTTTGGATTGGGCAGCGATGACACTCCCGTATTTCCTGGCATTTACGCTGCTTCTCGGCTCTTGGCGGGCAGCAGCATCGATGCTGCGCGGCGTATAAGTGCCGAGGACTGCAGCGCCTTTAACATAGGAGGAGGGCTGCATCATGCCATGCCCTCCCAGGCTTCGGGCTTTTGCGTCTTTGACGATCCGGCGCTGGCTATCTGCGTCCTTAAAGAGCGATTTGAACGGGTTCTTTACATAGACATCGACGGCCACCACGGAGACGGGGTGCAGCAGATTTTTTATGAAGACCCCGGCGTACTCACCATATCCCTGCACGAATCAGGATTGTACCTATTTCCTGGCACCGGTTTTATTGATGAGCTGGGTGCGGGGCCGGGCCTGGGCTACAGCGTGAATATACCCATGCCCATGTACTCCGGGAATGAGGAATATCTGCGTGCTTTTGAGGAGATTGTGCCCAGGCTCTTTGAATGGTTCAGGCCGCAGGCAGTGGTGGCCCAGCTGGGCGTGGACACCCACTACTCCGATCCGCTCACCACTCTGAACATGACCCTTACCGGGTACACTCATCTGGTGCGCCGCATCATCGAGCTAACGCAGCAATATGCCGGCGGCAGGCTGCTGGCCTTGGGGGGAGGCGGCTACAATATGGAGGTGGTGCCCGTGGCCTTTGCCAGCGTGCTTCATCTCATGCGGAGCGAGAAGCTGCCTGAGTATTTGCCCCCCTACTGGGTGGAGTTTTTTTGCAACCTGGTGGGAAGAGAGCCGCTCTCGCCGCCGGACATCGAGATTAAGGTGGGAACGGAGACGAAGAGGAGGATCACAGCGGAGTTGGAGATGACCCTGCGGGGTCTGAAGGAAAAGGTAAACGGGATTCATAAGGTCTTTTAGGCTGCAAGGTCAGAGGTTATTGACACCTATGGCCTAGTGCTCTGTAACTGGATAAATGCTCTCTTGCCTCCGTGGCTATTTAATGATATAATGAGATAATTTTCTAAGTTATGTGCTCTACCTAACCGTTCTTGTGGCGCAGCAAGTCGAGATAGCAGAATTTGGCCTTAGCAGTATCTATATTTAATTTGAAATATTAATAGATACTCCAACAGACATATCTATTAGGACTATTCATTAATAAAAAAACATGGGCAATGACATTATCAACTGCATGCGAGCCGAAAATGAGTTGTGTAAAGACTTGAAAGTCGCACAGGCCAGCATCGCCCAGTACGAGCAGGCTGTCTCGATGATATCCGATATCGTCTGGCGCTATGATGTCAATACCAAAGGAGAGTACGTCGGCTCCTATATCTCATCGGTTGCAGACAGGATGCTGGGGCTGCCTATCGGCACCATCGGAAACAATTTCGACCGATATTTTTCCTATGTCCATCTCGATGACTTGCCCGCAGTACAAGAGACACTTTTCGAAGTGATGCGAACGCGCAGCAAGGATATAACCGCAGAATACCGCATGAAAAAGGCTGACGGCAGCACGCTTTGGGTTATTTCCAAGTTTTCAGCTCATGGACGATTCAATGTCTATGGCACCACAAGCGATATCACAAAACGCATGCAGATGGATGGTCTATTAAAACAAACCCGCCACAATTACGAAACTTTTTTTAACAAAATAGATGATTTCCTTTTTATTCTTGATGGACATGGAAATATAATTCATACTAACGATACAGTTGTTGATCGTCTCGGCTACACACGAGATGAACTCTTCGGAAAATCGATTCTCATGGTCCATCCTCCTGAACGTCGCGATGAAGCCGGCAGAATTGTAGCTGAAATGTTGAGTGGAATGGCAAAGTTTTGTCCTGTTCCGATTATTACAAAATCGGGTGTTCAAATTCCAGTTGAAACAAGAGTCTCCAATGGATTTTGGGACGGCAAACCCGCAATTTTTGGAGTTACAAAGGATATCTCAAAAATTAAATTATCTGAAGAGAAGTTTTCAAAGTTGTTTTATATCAATCCCTCAGCTTGTAGTTTAAGTGATTTGGATGACCACAAATATATCGAAGTAAATGAAGCCTTTTACACTTTGCTGGGATTTGAGAAAGATGAAGTAATAGGCAAAACAGCTATGGACTTGGGCATTCTTACCACCGAAACAAGAAATGCCATATTACTGGAAGTCGATGGCAATGGGAGTGTAACCAATGCAGAAGCCGATTTAAAGGCGAAGAACGGTGATCTCAAGCATGTATTGTTATCAGCAGAAAATATCTATGTGCAAGATAAAAAATACCGTTTTACTGTTGTTCATGATATAACCGAGCGCAAGCAGGCGGAAGAGAAAATTGCCACATCAGAAGTACTTCTGAACGCTACACTTG
>JBFYLJ010000011.1:0-51836 GCA_041305465.1 Methanothrix sp. | reverse complement strand
GCCCCGGACAACGATTTATGTAATCCCGATGTGGAGGAGTACGCCTATGATCCGACCAGGACCGGGGAACTTCTGGAAGAGCTGGGCTACATCAAAGACGGTCAGTACTTCAGCAAAGATGGCAAGCCCCTTGAGATGGAGATGCTGATCACATCGACGGATGAGCGAGCAGGAGAGATGATCAAGCAGCAGCTCGAGCAGGCCGGGTTCAAAGTATCCTTAAGAAGCCTTGACTCCAAGACCCGGGACAGCCTGGTTTCCGAGTGGAACTTCGATCTGGCCTTGAACAGCCATGGTGGAATGGGTGGAGATCCTGAGATCCTAAGCAGGCTGATTGGCGAAGGGTTTTCATTCAACAGCGCTCGCTACAAGGAGAACCAGGAGTTAAACGATCTCCTGAAGCAGGAGGTTTCTGAGATGGACCCCGATCGAAGGAGGGAGCTTGTCGATGAGGTCCAGGTTGTGCATGCTCAGGATCTGCCGACATTGCCACTTTACTATGCCGATTCATACTGGGCGTATGACGAAATGATAGACATGTACTATACCAAGAGGGGAATCGCCATGGGCACTCCCATAGCGCAGAACAAGCAATCCTTCGTGAAATAAAGCTGCGATTTGAAGAGGGGATGGCAGAAAATTGCCTGACATTCTCTATATTTTTTGGAATGATTTGCAGTCTTATTATTCCACGATTCAAACGATAACTATTTAATATCCATGAGTAATTGTTGCTACACAAAATTGTAATTGTAATATCAATTGTTAATACACCCGAGTTAAAAATGATAAAACGTGAATAAATAGTTGGTGAGTCTGTGTGACTGAGCTTATAAAAAAGATGCGCATTGCTGAGCGGTTGGGCTTGGACCATGAATACGGCCTTTCAGAAATGAACAAGATATTGATACTTCTGGCCCTCCTGGCCCTCTTGATCATCACTATGGGCGTTGCTATAACCTTCGGCGCCTACAACATATCCGTCTTCGATGTCTACTCGATTGTTATGGCTCATCTCTCTCCTTTTATCGATCTCTCTACCATCACCAAGCTGCACAACACCATTGTCTGGGAGCTTAGAATCCCCCGAGTTCTCCTGGCAGTGACCGTGGGCACTGCCCTGGCTACTGCAGGTGCAGTCTTTCAAGGATGCTTCCGAAATCCATTGGTAGAGCCGTATCTCCTCGGCATCTCCTCAGGAGCGGCATTTGGTGCTGCCATGGGCATTGTTTTTTCCGACTTTCTCCTGTCCATCCAGCTCTCAGCATTCATCTTTGGGTCCCTGGCGGTTGCCATGGCCTACTTCCTGGCCAGGGTCAAGAAGGAGACGCCCATAGTGACGCTGATCCTGGCCGGTGTGATCATCGGCTCCATCTTCTCTGCAATGGTCTCCATCCTCAAGTACATAGCCACAGATGCTGCTTTGCGGGAGATCGTCTTCTGGCTGATGGGCGGCTTTTATTACGCCACATGGAATGATGTCCGTCTGCTCGTGCCCATAATAATCCCCAGTTTTCTGATCATGTGGGCCCTGGGATGGAAGCTGAACATTCTCTCCATGGGCGACGACGAAGCCAGAGCCCTGGGAGTCAACCCGGAGAAGTACAAGCTGGTCCTGATAACCCTGGCCACTCTGGTCACATCCCTGGCCGTTTCCACTGTGGGGATAATCGCCTGGGTGGGCCTGATGATGCCACACGCCACGCGCATGATGCTGGGCCCCGATCACCGTTATGTAATTCCGGCGTCGGCCATGCTCGGTGGATCTTATCTCCTGGTCTGCGATACTATGGCACGCACGCTGACGAGCGCTGAGATCCCCGTGGGAATCATCACCTCTATCCTGGGAGCGCCATACCTGTTCTATCTTCTCAGGACCAGAGGGAAGGCGATGCTGGGATGACGCCTATGCTCGATGTCAGAGACTTGCACTTTAATTATGGAAAGACGCCAATACTCAATGGAGTCTCCTTTGAGGTAAATGAGGGGGAGCTTTGCGGTCTTTTTGGCCCCAATGGCTGCGGAAAGACAACTCTTTTCAAGTGCTGCCTGAACTTCCTTAAATCTCATCGTGGGTCGATAAGCATGGACGGAAAAGATGTCAAGGACCTCCGGGTCAAGGATATGGCTAAAATCGTGGCCTACGTGCCCCAGGAGCATAAGCCGCCATTCCCTTACCTGGCCAGAGAGGTAGTCTTGATGGGCAGGACGCCGCGGCTACATGGATTCTTTGGCATTGGCAGAGAAGACCGAAAGAAGGCTGCAGATGCCTTGGATCTCCTGGGGCTCACAGATCTGGCCGACTACCCCTATAACCAGCTCTCCGGAGGCCAGCGTCAGATGATACTGATGGCCAGAGCAATTGCTCAGGAGACGAAGTTGATGTTTCTCGATGAGCCCACCTCCGCTCTGGACTTCAGCAACCAGATCCGCATCTGGAGGATAATGCGCCTGGTTGCGGACAGAGGGGTCACCATCCTGGCATGCAGCCACGATCCCAATCATGTGAGTTGGTTTTGCGATAAGGTGGTGGTGATGAAGGACAACCGTATTCTAAAGGAGGGATCACCTCACAATGTGATCACTGAGGCTACGATGGATGAGATCTACCAGGATGTGTGCTCTGTGAGGAGCATTGGCGGCATAAGAATGGTGCTGCCGAGGGATGTGGCCCTTCGCAATGAACGTGAAGGCTTTGCGAGATGGGACCAATTGCATGAATGCATGGGCAAACAGCATGTTTGAGGTGGTAATATGTCAAAACAATTTGTGTACTTTATGCTGGGTGCAGCTTGTCTTATTTTGTTGCTTGCAGCAGCTAGCGCATCGGAAGCTACTTCGTCCGGGCAAATTAATGTTCCGGGAGATACTAATGGGGACAACGAGATATCAGATGATGAGTTGAAGACAGCCGAAGATTCCAGCAAGAAAGGAGACATCTCTTCAGAAGAGCTGGACAAGATCCGTTATATCAAAGAGAATTATCCCAGGACGATAGTCGATGCCACTGGCACAGAGGTTACGCTTTATATGCGGCCTGAGCGGGTATTTCAGATAAGCACCGGCCTCATTGCCACAACCATGTTCGCCTTCGGGGATGCAGATAAAATCGTTGGGAAGGGAGGCTGCACAAAAAGCGGGACTACGACTAACAGCTATACTTATAATGGGAAGAGCTACAGCCACAATACACCGTGGTGTGCAGAAGGGATTCTATATCCAAAGATGCTGGACGATGAAGCCATACCATTTAGCGGCTACATTGGACAGGAGAATTATGAAACCATTGCCAGCACAAACCCGGACATCATTATTGTGAGCACCAGGCAGTGGGGGAGGGGTAGCGGAGAGACTTATCTAAAGAGCATTGACACAATGAAAAAGCTGGGAGTCCCGGTTGTCGTCCTCAATCAGGTTGCAAAATACGATGGGGATGAGACTGAAGCTGTTTATGCAGAAGTGGTGCTTCTTGGAAAAATATTTGAGAAAGAAGATAAAGCAGAAGAGATAATAAGCTTGCTCAAAGAGCAGGTGGCTTTCATTCAGAGCAGAACCGCAGATATTCCTGAAGACGAAAAGAAGAGCTTCCTTTACCTGGAGCTATCCAGTTACAGCGCTGGGAAGGGAGGCGTTGCCTACGTCGATGGAGAAAATATCCTTGAGCCAATTCTTATAGAAAGCATCGTCAATGCAAAGAATGAGTTCACAGGAGACGGCCGCCAGCTCATGTCTGCAGAGCAGCTATTGACTCTTGACCCTGATGTCATATATCTGCCGACAGCACAGGGCGTTCACACTCCCGATGAGCTTTACAACAACGAGAGCTTCAAAGATCTGCGGGATCTCAGGGCAATCAAAGAGAAAAAAGCAGTTGGACTTCCCCTCATAGGCTGCAGGACCGAGAGGCTTGATTTTCCCGTCAGCCTGATGATCGAGGCCAAATTCACCTATCCCGAGAGGTTCCAGGATGTAAATGTCGGAGAATGGCTGAATGATTACCACATGAAGCTTTATGGCATTGATGAGGAGACCGCTCAGGAGATAAAGAAGGGCCTGTGTCTGGAATGGCTTGATGATACAGGATTTTGATAGGACAAGTAGATGTCTATGAATAAAAAATATTTTTTTCTGGCCCTGACCTGCCTTTGCTTAATTCTAGGCACCGTCTGGGCTGCAGAAGAGACAAGAGCGATAATTGACAGCCGCGGCGTTGAAGTCCAGGTACCGGTGGATATCAACCGTGTGGTGACCATCAGCGACGGCCTGGTGGAAAGCGTGATGACCTTGCTTGGCGTCCAGGAGAAGCTGGTGGGCCTGGGCTCGGAATGCCTTCCCAAGGTGTGGCAGTTTGAGTATCCCTCTGTGAAAGGAGGCAACTTCACCTACAACGACGGCATGAATCCGGTGAATTATCTCAATCCCTGGATCAGGGATTTGCCCCTGGTCTGCAAGTCGGGAACGGCTGTGAATTACGAAACACTGGCTGGACTCGACCCCGATGTGGTCATCCTGAGGCTGGGAGACTGCACCTTCCAGAGCCCGGATGACGAGAATGCTAAAAAGACCATTCAGAGCATCGAGTCCATGGGCATCCCTTTAATCGTCCTCTACGGTCCGCCCTGCTTCGACAAGCCGGGAAAAGAGGTCATCACCCAGGAGATGAGGATACTGGGACAGCTCTTTGCAGGCGAGGAGAAGACCATGGAGGTGGCAAAGTATCTGGAGAGCATAGTAGACATGGTCCAAGAGAGGACCAGAGATATTCCCGAGGCAGAAAAGCCGAAAGTGCTCATGTTCGGCCTCTCTCCCAATGCCAGAAAAGATGGTGGAGCGGGAACCGCTCATGGCCTGACGACGATTGAGTCCAATTTTATCGAGGAGATCGCAAACGCCAGGAATGCCTATCAAGAGAACGTGGGCAACTTCCAGGTCTTGAGCACGGAACAGGTTCTGGCCCTCGATCCGGATGTCATAGTGCTCTGCACCGCTTGGGGCTACCATCCTCCCAGAGAGCTCTACGAGGCTCCCTATTACCAGAACCTCCAGGAGATGAAAGCCATCAAGAATCAGAGAGTGATGGCTCTGCCCTGGACACCCTGCAACTGTGCCAAACGCCTGGAATATCCTATCGACGTTATGGTCATAGCCAAGGCCGCCTATCCGGAGCGTTTCCAGGATATCGAGCTGGACCAGTGGCTGCTGGAATTCTACCAGAAGGTTTACGGCGTGGATGAGAAGACGGCCAAGGGCATTCGCATAGCTCAATTCATGGACTGGACGGTGGAAGAGAATTCCAGTTGAGATTTCTCTTCTTTTTTTGAAGATCCAGGTTTAATCCAGAAGCTTTGCATCAAAAAAAAGTTACGCCCTCGCCTCCCGGATCTGCCGCAGGGGCATGATCATGGGCCGGTCGGAAAGGCTTCTCACAGCGGCTTCTACTCTGTAAACGGATGCTATGTTCTCCTCAGTGATCACCGAATGGGGATCGCCGGCGGCCACGATCTTGCCTTTCTTCATCATGATGATGCGATCCGAGTAGTGTGAGGCCAGGTTGAGGTCATGCAGAGCCATGATAGCGGTAATCTCCTTCTTCTTGACCACATCTCTGATTATATTCATGACATCCAGTTGATGCCAGATATCCAGGTTGCTGGTGGGCTCATCGAGAAGCATCACCTCTGCCTCTTGAACCAGCGCTCTGGCAATCAAGACCTTCTGCTGCTGGCCGCCGGAAAGCTCGGAGAAATTGCTCATGGCCAGCCTCTCGATATCAAGAAGCCTCAGAACATCCCAGACCTTCTTCTCGTCCTTATCGCTCCCCAGCCATCCGATATGGGGCCTTCTTCCCATCAGAATGGTATCAAAGACGTTGGTCGGAAAGAGGCGCACCGAGCTTTGCGGCACATAAGACAGGTATCTGGCCATATCCATCCTGCTCATCTTTGTCACATCCTTCCTGTCGATGAGAATGCTGCCACCCTGAGGAGCAGCAATCCGATCAATGCACTTGATCAATGTCGACTTTCCTGAGCCGTTCGGCCCCACGATGGTGACCAGCTTGGAAGGGGCGATATCGAAGTTCACGTTGTTCAGAATAGGATTGCTGGTGTAGCCAAAGACAATATCCTTGGCCTGAAGCTTGATCATCATGTCCAAAACTCCTTTCTTTTGCCCTTCATCATGAGATACATGAAGAAGGGAACTCCCACAATGGAGGTCATGATCCCTGTGGGGATAATAGTAGGTGCAATCAGATTCATTCCCACGGCATCAGCCGACATGAGAACCAGTGCTCCCAGCACTCCTGAAGCGGGGATGAGGAAGCGATGATCCCCGCCAATCACCATGCGGGCCATGTGAGGTGCAACCAGTCCTACGAAGGCAATAGTTCCCATAAAGCAGACAATCGTGGCAACGAGCAGGCTGCTGACCACCATAATGAATATGCGTGTCATCTCGGCATTCACGCCGATGCTCTTGGCGGTCTCATCGCCAGCAGTCATGATATTCAGGTCCCAGCATTTGGTCATGAGCAGAGGAATGCAGATGACAAATATGACCAGCAATAGCTGTGAGTTGGTCCAGGAAAAAGCGGCCAGATCTCCCATGCCCCAGTTGGTCATGAGGCGAAGCTGCTCATCGCTGGCGAAATACTTGAGCAGTTGGCTCATAGCCGTGAAGAAGTAGTTCACGGCGATGCCTGCCAATACTAAATTCTCAGAGGTGGCCCCCTTGATGGCCGCAAGGCCGATGATGAAAAGTGAGCATAAAAGGGCGAAGACGAAGGCATTGCCTATGATGAAGTAGGGCCCTCCCAGAATGGAAACGCCGATAACGGCTGCGATGGATATGCCGAACTGCGCTCCTGCTGTGATGCCCAGGGTAAAGGGGCTGGCCAGGGGATTCTTGAGCACTGCCTGCATCACGCAGCCGCATATCCCCAGGCCGAATCCTGCCATTACCCCCCCTAAAATCCGGGGAAAGCGGATGTTCCAGACCACACGAGAGGTAAGAGCATCCACAGAGAAGTAGTCCGGCCAAAATCGGGCCAGCAGCGCAGAATAGGAGTCAATTACCGATATGTCCAGGGGCCCAAGCGTTATTATGACTCCGGTGAGCAGGACCAGCAGGCCGACAATGCCCAGCACGAAGAAGATTCTGATGAACTTGAATCTCTCGTGAGCCATCTCTTGATTGCTCTTCTTGCCTGCTCTCCTCCCTTTGGAAGAACTGTCATTTGGCCTCCCAGAAAAGAAGATGGTCCGAAAGCTGGTCATTTATTACCCGCAGCCGCCTTGGCCAGCCCCATAAGAAGAGGGATGTCCGAATTCTTGTTCCCTTCATCTGATCCGATCGAGACCACAATGAGGTTCTTCTCCTTGGCGATCTCGGTCAGAGTCTGAAACTCGCGCAGCTTAAGAGCGCTGGGTTTGTTCTCATACATATCAGCAGCCTCGTTCATCTTTTTGGAGGCCTGAAACTCCCCTTCTGCCAGTATTATACGGGCTCTCTTCTCCCTCTCCGCCTCCGCCTGCCGGGCGATAGCTCGAAGCATGTTTTCGGGCAGGGAGACATCTCTCATCGTCACCATCACCACATGCATGCCCCAGGGACCGGTGGTGGCATCCAGTATCTCTTTGATCCTTTTGTTAAGGTCGTCTCTATCGGAGAGGATGGTATCCAGCTCGTTTTGGCCCAGGATATCTCGCAGAGTGGTCTGAGCCAGGAGAAGGGTAGCCGCCTCAAAGTCCTCCACCTCCACGATGGCTCTGGTGGCGTCCACTACCTTGTAGTAAATGACCGCATCCACCTCAAGGGTCACATTGTCACGGGAGATGACCGTCTGCTTGGGAACATCCAGCTCTCTTACCCTCATGTCCACTCGCACCATTTTGTCCATGAATGGAATGAGGGGAAAGAGGCCCGGACCTCTCTCCTTCTTGATCTTTCCCAGGCGAAATATTACCGCTCGCTCGTACTGTCTTATTACTCGAATGGATGAGGCCAGGAGTCCCAACACGAGAGCCGACCCGGCCAAAAGAGAGAAGGAAACCATTTTTGCATCCTCCTCTCAGGCGGAGACGATCTCGCCTTTCTGCCAGGAGATCAAGACCTGCTTATGGCTGCGGTGCATGCATAGTCCCTTTTCATCCTTGACCATCCTAAGCGAGAGAAACTCCCGCAGCTGTGGCTCCTTTTCGTCGGGCATATCATGCATCTGCTTCCACTCGGCCACGGCTTCATCAAGGCTGGCGTAATGCTCATCAGACTGCCGGTTCATGAACTTGACATCGGCGAGAATACCCATATCTGCGAGCAGATTGTAGATAACAAGATAGCCGGCAGGACCTGCCTCATGCTTTGCATGCCTGCCATGTCCTCCATTTCCGCCCTCTTTGCCTTCTCTCAAGAACTGTCTAAAGCCGTCATCCCTCTTGCCGTCGGAAAAGGTGAATATGTAGACCGCCCTTTTGGCCAGGGCATCCATCTTGCTCAGGGCCTCTTTCAGGTCGTAGACTCCAAGTGAGTTGGACGAGAGCACCACGTCGTGCGGCTCCAGTTCACCATCTGCCACATCCTGCCAGCTCTTCTGGATGCAGCGGATGTTTTCTATGCCCTCTGCTGCCATGTTCTCCTGCAGACAGGCGAGCATTCCGGCAGATTGATCGAGAGCGGTCACGCTTTTAGCCTGGCGGGCCATGGGCAAAGCAAGCCTGCCTGTGCCGGCTCCCACGTCCAGCACCGTCTCGCAGGAGGTGAGACCGAGGAGTGCCACCTGGCTGTTCGACCTCGCCTTGTTCTTCATGACCCGTTTATTGAACGCGTCGGCCCGGCTGTCCCAGTGGGCAGCCAGGTCTTTGCCGTGGTGGTGAAAGCCGCCCGCATGGGTGGCCTTCCACAGTTCGTCCCAATTAATTATTCCCGGCATGAAAAGCATCCCTACTTCAGGCTGTCCAGATACTCTCTGGGCCAGACCAGGTAGTCTGCATATTCGGTAAAGACGCCGTCCACGCCCAAGAAGGCCTTGAATATCTCATTGCCCTCATTTTCCAGATCGAGATCTTTGAAATCATCTGGATAAAGCATCTTGGCCATGTAAATCATGTTCAAGAGGTTTCTGTCGGGAGGAGTGCCCCGGCAGTGGGGATAGAAGCAATTGTAGACATTGCCGTTCTTTATGGCGTTTATGGAGGCCAGATCGGGGCTGTTTTTGATGAAGTCCAGGCCGGTGTTGTTTCCTGCATCGCTATTGGAAATGAAGATGTAGTCGGGATTCCAGGCGATTATCTGCTCCAAAGCTACATTGACCGTCGAACCATTGATCTCGGAGGCTATGTTGACGCCACCTGCCATCGTCAGGGGATCGTATTTGGGCTCAGTGCGGGTGAAGTCCCTGCCCTCTTTAGGATCATAAAAGGCGTTGCTTGCACCTCGGGAGGCGAAGTAGACCTTGGGCTTCTCTTCGGGCTTTTTATTATCTGTTACGGATTTTATCATATCGACCTTGCCCTTGACAAAGGCGATCAGCTCATCTGACTTGTCTTCCACATCCAAAGCCTTCCCGGCTACGCGGATGCTGTTGAAATATCCGTCGTCACCAAAATTCCAGCCCTGTCCGCCCAGCACTACTACAGGGCAGCCGATCTTATCCTCAAAAGCTTCTGCATCTTTCAAACTTCCGCAGAAGATTATGTCAGGCTTGAGTGCGGCTATATCCTCAAAATAGATATCGTATCTGGTGCTGATCTCAGGAAGGTCGGGCATGCGACCATCGATGATGGTGTCATAACACCCTGAACATCCTTCTGTCGTGTTATCGAAGGTCATGGGACAGAGGCAGGACTTGGTGGCCTGCTCCCCTGCCACCAGCTTATCGCCGTAGCCCAGAGCAATCACTATCCTGGCCTCGTCCGGAGATCGTGTGATTATCCTCTCTACCGCTTTGTCCAGAGTGATCTCCCTGCCTTGAGTATCGGTAAAGGTTTTAGGGTAAGATGCCATCGCCGTCATGCTCGTAAATAATACAGAGCATATTATTAATATTAGAAGCGACCTATTCATCAAATTGATCGTATGCATTAGTCTCTCTCCACATTTTCTATATTGAATATCCTCTGGCTGGTTATGTAGCCATAGATCTCAAACGTATGCCTGATTTGTGTTAAATATTCTACTCTATTTAAGACTTTTCGTTATTAATATTATAAATTTACATATTTTATCCTATCGGGGTTAATATATATACATCAATAATTACTAAGTTTAAAAAAGGGCCAATTCAGAGCTGACAACATGAGTGATATGACAACAATAATCTTATAAACTCATTTAGTAATACAAATTATAGAGTAAATCTTAAATACGCAATATACATGATGCTCAGGATAAAACGGAGGAATTCAAACGAATACTAAATGCGAATTGATTGCCATAGTCATTTCCATGATGTTGCTTGCTGGATTGGCCCTGGCGGACAATGCGGTTATGCAAGAGCTGGGCTCCAAGGCAGCCAAGACTGCCATGCAGGATCTCAAGGTAGAGAATGGAGATGCAAATGTCCTCATCCTGACCAGTGCCGGACATGCTATCGTCGATGGCCAGACAACCCAAGGCGCCCTCAAGGGCCTGGCGGCTGAGTGCGGAAACAGCATTGGCGACGCAAACCTCTTTCAGGTTCTGCGCCCTTACTGGAAGCCGGTCTGGTTCTACTTCTTTGATAAGGCTACTGGAGAGGCAGTATTCATGCAGGCGAACAGCAAGGCTTTAAACAGCAGCCTGGAGGAGTTTCAGGCTCTCTCCGATGATCAGGTCTTCAGCAAGATCTCGAAGGCCAATGTGGATATCGACTACCTGGCGAACCACACCGATGAGGGTAACACCACCTTTAACGGCAAGGCATTTGTGGGCAATGAGTTCTCGCTGGCAGGCATTTCCAATGTATGGGCAAGGGGAGGCTCTTTTGACTTCATACAGGCCACATGCTTCCATGATCATCTCTGTCCCGGTGTCACAAGCGGACTCTTCCTTGCCAAGTTCGTAGAGGAGAAGCTGCCCATCAACAACATATCAACGGAGAGCTACAAGGTCATATCCTGCCCCAACTGGTGCAAGGACGATCTGCTGCAAATGCGCTGGGATGCCACACCCGGAAAGAGCGGCATGTTTGTTATGGCCCTGACGGATGCGGAAAAGAAGGCAGTTCCCAATATTGCCGGAATCTACATCCGCTGGAATGATACCGCAAAGTCGGGCGATGCTCTGGCTCTTGCCTATAACTTCAGTGCAGTTGCCCTGCCCACCTGGAAAGGGCCGGCCTGGGGATCCAAGCTGTACCAGGATGTTGTGCTCATGGACTATGCGGATAAGCCTGAGGCTTTCATATCTGTCCTAAAGGAGTTCAAGGTAGATGCTGCCATGCTGGCGCAGCTCCAGAATGCAGGCATGCACCCGCTTAAGGTTGCCGGTGTGATGTAATCGGATATGCAAGGGCTGCTCCGGTTTGCAGCTTATTTTTTTAAAGAATTTGATTAAAGCTTAATTGATAATACTAACAGAAATCCTTTTAAGATAAAATGTTATTGAAATGCCATATTAAAATTCCCATGCAGATATTTGATCAATTGAGTGGAGATGTTACAAATATGAAAATAGTTGTCTGTGGAAAAGGGGGAAGCGGAAAGAGCACTGTATCGGCCCTGATGGCTCGAGAGATGGCAGCGAGAGGCGATAAAGTGCTGGTAGTGGATACCGACGAGTCCAATTTCGGGTTGTACAAGCAGCTCGGCCTGCCTCAGCCCAAGGACTTCATGGATAGTTTTGGCGGCAAGAAGGGACTTGGGGAGAGGATGAGGAAGTTCATGAGGTCGGAAGGCAAAGAGAAGTTGAGCATTCTGGAAGACTTCTCCCTGGCAGATATTCCTGCGGAACTGATAGTAGGTGAGGGGGGCATCAAGCTGGTGGCCATAGGCAAGATCCATAACTATGGCGAGGGCTGTGCCTGTCCCATGGGCGCTCTGGCCCGGGAGTTCATTGAGAAGTTCAAGGCCGACGGCATGCAGGTGATTGTGGATACGGATGCCGGCATCGAGCACTTCGGCAGGGGCGTGGAGGCGGGCTGCGACAAGATCGTAGTGGTAATAGACCCAAGCTTTGAGTCGGTGCAGCTATCCCAGAAGATCTCGGAGATGGGTGCCAAGATCAATAAGCTGGTATACTTTGTGCTCAATCGGATGAATGAGGACGCTTTGGAGCTGAGGACCCTGGTAGATAAGGAGAGGATCGTGGGCATACTGCCCTTCGATAAGGATGTCTTCAAAGCCTGCTTGAAAGGCGAAAAAGTGCCGGAGATAAAAGAGATGAAAGATATCGTGGATCGGCTCCAGGCTGAGTGATTCGCGAGGGAATGTGGTGATAAAAGAATGATCCTGAAGCCAAGCCAAAGGGGCCAGATCATGCCCCTTCCGGTGGTGCTCATATCCACGATATCCAAAGACGGCGTGAATAATGCAGCACCCTGGTCCTGCGTGACGCCGGTTCTCCGGCCACTCGACGAGATATTGATCGCTTCCTGGCTGAAGAGGGATACTTTGGAGAACATTCGCCAGACAGGAGAGTTCGTGATCAATGTGCCTCCAGCAGGCATGGAGGAAGCGGTCATGATCTGCGCCAAAAACTTTCTTCCGGAGGTGGATGAGCTGGAGAAGGCGGGCCTTGTGCCCCGGCCCTCCAAGAAGGTCAAGCCTCCCGGCATCGAGGGCTGTCTGGCCTGGGCAGAGTGCACTGTAGAGGAGGAGATTGCCAGGGAGAAATATGTGCTCATCATCGGCAAGGTGGTTCACCTGGAGGCGGACGACCGGTTCTTCTCCGAACAGCAGGGAATGGACTATGAGCAGGCAAAGCCGCTTTGTTCCATGGGTGGACCGAATGGGATGCAATTCGTCCGCCCGGTCTTCACAGGAAAGGGTGACAAATACGCATCCATGCTGAGCGAGCCACAAAAATGAGGCAAAATGAGGCAGTTTTCATGATAGATCCATTGAAAGATATCGACTGGAACGAGGTCTGGCGGAACCGGACAAAAGGCAACCGCGAATCGAGCCCCAGCCGGGATTGCGCTCGCATCTGGGAGAGCCGGGAGAGTGCCCTGCGCTTCTGGAACATGTGTCAGGTGAATTTCCACAGAACTGAAGCGGTCATCCGGGGAACTGACATAACCGCAGATTCCCGTATCCTGGACATCGGTTCCGGGCCAGGCACTCTGGCCATCCCCTTCGCCCAAAAGGTATCCCATATCACCGCTGTGGAGCCCGCAGAAGGAATGACAGGCGTTCTCAAAGAGAAGATGGCGGAGTTTGGGAGAGAGAACATATCGATAGTGCAGAAGCGCTGGGAGGATGTGGATGTGGAAAAAGATCTGGAGCCTCCTTACGACGTGGTGATCGCCTCATTCTCTTTAGGCATGCAGGACATCAGGGCGGCCATCGAGAAGATGATGCAGGCATCGTCCAGGTACATTTATCTCTATCACTTTGCCGGGCCTACCTCGTGGGACATGCAGTGGCAGGAGCTGTGGCCCCTGCTGCATGGCAAGGAGTACCTGCCGGGTCCAAAGAGTGACGTACTCTACAATGTGCTCTACCAGATGGGCATCTACCCCAACGTCAGCACCTTCCCACTGGAGCATAATCAGAGGTACTCGAATCTGGATGAGGCCATGGCCGCGCTCGCTCCCCAGGCTCAGGCAGAGAAGGAAGAGCAGAAGGCGTTGCTGCGGGAATACTTGCAAGGGGCGCTGCGAGAGGAGAGCGGATCGCTGATGCTGCCCGGATCGTCGATACGGGTAAAGATGTGGTGGGAGAAATAGGAAGATTTGTTGCTGAAAGTGAATGTGGAAATATTGATGATTTTGCATCTATTTAATTATTTTTTGTACATATCTCGATAACTATTTATTTGTGCGTTTTCCATCACAATGTTGTTACTTTGATAAACATACGTAATAACAAGGCTTACTTGATGGAAATAACTTAGGAGATTGAAGCAAGATGCGTGATTATGATAATAACAATTATAACAATCCTCAGAACGCTGCCGCCTGCAAAACCCGGCACTGGATGATGCGCTATAAGAGCTTCTTTCTCGATCCGGGAACGCTCTTTACATTAGCAAGCGGCTTGCTCCTGATATTGGCGGTCCTCCTCGATCCAGGCGGCCTGAACTCCCACGATGATACTCAAAACGAGGCTGGCGTCCTCTATCTGGCCGCCGCCCTGGTAGGCTCCTCTTACATCTGGTGGTCTGCTCTGCAGGGCATCCGGGAGCGCGACTTCACTGCGGACATTCCCGTAACCATCGCCACCATTGCTGCGATTGCCATTGGCGAGTATTCTGCGGCTGCAGTGGTTGCCGTCCTGCTTCTCTTGGGCGGGGTCCTTGAAGAATTCGTGGCCGCCCGCGCCAACCAATCTCTGGAGTCATTGGCCAGGCTTCTGCCCGATAGAGTTACCGTGCGCAGGGACGGCCGGGATCTGACCGTCTGCCTGGAGGAGATCCAAGTCGATGATCTGCTTCTAGTCCGCTCCGGGGATAGGATTGCCGTGGACGGCCAGGTCGTTTCCGGCTCGGCATCTGTTAACCAGGCAGCTATCACCGGAGAGAGCCTGGCTGTGGAAAAGAAGACTGGCGATAGGGTCTTTGCCGGAACGCTTCTGGATGTAGGGGCCATCGAGGTGCGCGTCACCAGGATAGGCAGGGAGACCACGATCGGCCAGATACATACTCTGATTGAAGAGGCGCAGGCCAGTAAGCCGCCTATTGAGAGATTGCTGAGTCGTTATGCCAAGATCTATATGCCCACAGCCCTCATTGCCGGAGCCCTGCTTTGGTGGTGGAGCGGAGATGTCATGAGGGCTATTACCATGCTCATAGTCTTCTGCCCATGTGTGATTGTGCTGGCCACACCCACGGCTCTCGTAGCGGCAATCGGAAATGCAGCACTTAGTGGTAGCCTAATCAAGAAAGGCGCAACTGTGGAGGCGCTATCCCATGTGGATACCGTCATCTTCGATAAGACCGGCACGTTGACCGCCGGAAAGCCCAGACTGCTCCAGATAATAGCTCTCGGGGCCATCCCCGAGACCAGGCTCCTGGAGAGCGCTGCCATTGCTGAGAAATTCAGCGAGCATCCGTTTGGCAGAGCCCTGGTTTTAGCTGCGAAAGGTCGAGGCATGACCCTGATAGATCCGGAGTACTTTGAAGCTCTTCCTGGCCTGGGAATACGTGCTTGCGTAGGAGAAGAGGATCTTTTTCTGGGAAGGCCAAACTGCCTGGAAATGGAGGGAATTTCATTCTCCCAGGCGATCCAAGAGAAGGTCGATATTCTGGAAGCATCGGGTTGCAGCGTTATTCTGATAGCAATTTGCGGCCGGACGGAGGGGCTTTTTGTCTTCGAGGACGAGCTGAGGTTGGAATCAAAGCCAGTAGTGCAGAAATTGAGTGAGCTCGGCCTGAATGTGGTGATTGTAACCGGCGACAACCGGGCCGCTACACAGCGCGTGGCCCAGAGCCTTGGAGTCAAGGAACTCTTCTCAGAGAAGATGCCTCAGGAGAAGGTGGAGATCGTAAAAAAACTGCAATCTATGGGACATAAAGTGGCCTTCGTGGGCGAGGGTGTCAATGACGGCCCGGCGCTGGCCCAGGCAGATGTGGGCATTGCCATGGGCATTGCTGGAACGGATGTGGCCATCGAGACTGCAGATGTTGGTCTTCTCTCCGATGATCTCTCCAAGATGCCGCACATGATCATAGTCTCTCAAAAAGCTATTGCCACTATCAAGCATAACCTGGTCTTTTCGCTTGGTGTGCTGGCGATAGCGGTAGTGCTGACCGTGCCGGGAATCCTGACACCAGTAACAGGCGCGATGCTGCATGAGCTGTCATCCATTCCAGTGATCGCCAACTCCATGAGGCTCATCGCCTACGGGCCGAAGATTTGAGGCGGAAAGTTGAATGGAGTAACGAGTATTACTGACCAATTGAAAAAACAATTGAAGGATATACTTTAATAGAAAAAGATCTTAATATACGGTGACGAATTCATAGTCCATTGGAGATATTAAGATGCATAGAAATGATGTATTACTGGCTACCCGGAGGCACCTCTTATGAGCCGCCTCCCCCTGCTCGGCTTTGCCGGCGCAGGCCTGCTGCTCCTTATCCTTTGCAGCGGCTCTGCCGGCGCGGCAGACACCGTAGACGAACTTACCATCGCTGATGCCACTGGCGACTGGGGCTATCCTTCGCCCTACGGCCACTACTCGCGAGGCCCCGGATACATCCGCATGAGCCTGATCTTCGATACCTTGGTCTGGAAAGACGAGAATGGATTCGTTCCGGCTCTTGCTGAGAAGTGGGAGTACCTCGCGGATGAGAAAGCATATGTCTTCCACCTGCGCTCGAGCGTGACCTGGAATGACGGCGAGCCTTTCACTGCTCAGGATGTGGCCTTCACCGTCCAGTACATCAAGGACCATCCCTACAGTTGGGTCGACTCGAGCATCATAGAGAAGGTCGAGGCTGGCGACGATAACACCGTCAAGATCACTCTCAAGAAGGATTATGCGCCTTTCCTGGACCAGGTGGCAGCCACCTTGCCAATCATGCCCGAGCATATCTACAAGGATGTTAGCGATCCGGCTAACTTCAAGGACGCTGCGGCACTGACCGGCACCGGCCCATTCAAGCTGGTCAACTATGATAAGACGCAAGGAACATACCTTTACGAGGCCAATGAGGATTACTACCAGGGTGCCCCGAAGGTAAAGCAGATTAAGTTTGTGAAGATCAGTCTTGAGATGTCTGCAGCTGCCTTAGAGAAGGGCGATGCTGATGCGGCAACAGTCCCCGGCGAGACTGTAGACGGTCTGGAGAACAAGGGCCTTAATGTGGTAAAGGGCTCGCATGACTGGGTGGCCAAGATCATGGTCAACCACATGAAGGCACCATTCTCCGATGCCAAGTTCCGCCAGGCTCTCTATTATGCCATCGACCGCCAGGACCTGGTGGACACTGGTCTTCGCGGCTACGGCTTAGAAGGCAGCCCCGGCCTTTACGCTTCTGACAACCAGTGGTACAATGCCGATCAAGAGCAGTATCCTTTCGATCCGGCCAAGGCCGGCCAGCTTCTCGAAGAACTCGGATACAAGAAGGAGGAAGGCAGCCAGTATTATACCAAGATCAGCAAGCAGGAGCCTATCGAGCTACTGGTTACCGCCACCACTGAGAGACAGGGTGAGCTGATTGCAAAGCAGCTTGATGCTGCCGGCTTCAAAGTCAATCTGCGAAGCGTCGATGCTAAGACCTTAGACAGCCTTGTCGGTGCCTGGCAATTCGATCTGGCATTGAGCGGACACGGCGGTCTGGGCGGCGATCCGGCCATCTTAAACAAGGTTGTCCTGGATCTGAAGAGCTTCAACAGCGCCCGCTACGATGAAGACACCAAGCTGAATGACCTGCTGGAAGGGCAGATAGAAGAGATGGACCCGGCTGCAAGAAAAAAGATGGTCGATTCTGCCCAGGAGTTCATTGCTCAGGATTTGCCTGCTCTGCCCCTCTACTACACGGACTCTTTCTGGGCCTCCAATGACAAGGTTGATTATTACTACACCTATGGCGGCGTAGGAAGCGGAGTTCCAATAGCCTTGAACAAGATGGTTTTCGTTTGAGGATGAGAAAACGACTGCGGCTGATGGGCCGCAGCCACCATTTTTATAATTATATGTCAAAGTTTCTCCCGGATTTCGTGCGAAAGAGTCTTAAATGATAGCCTTATATGACATTTTATTATTACCTACTCGGACTAAATTGTTATCAATACTACTAAATACAATGGAGATGACGATGTTGGCGGAAGAAATAAGTTCGATTCTCATTTACCCGATCGGTAAAATTCATTCTCCCTATACCCGGCGAGAAGATATCCCTCGTCAAGGAAGGCTCTCAAAGGAGTTATGCGAGATCGAGGTCTTTCCCGAGTTTGCACCTGCCCTCAAGGACATCGAACAGTGCACGCACCTCTTCGTCATATTCTGGCTGAATCTGGCGAATAGGAATCGTCTGACGGCCTCTCCAAAATCCGATGGCAAAGAGCATGGCGTCTTTGCCACTCGCTCTCCAAACCGCCCCAATCCCCTGGCTCTGGACGTGGTAGATCTCCTGGATGTCAAGGGGAACCGGCTGACCGTAAGAGGAATGGACGCATTGGATGGATCCATCTTGCTGGATATCAAGCCCTACTCAGCAGGAATCGACTCCTTTCCTCAGGCCAGTATCGCCTGGCAGAAGGATGGCGCTCTTAAGGGAGATTGAGCTGTGGTGAATCACGGGATGAAGCATAGAATTATGTGTGCAATTAAGGAGGGAAAAGGTGAATAACCTGGGAGCAGAATGCAGCATCTCGAAGCAGGAGAGTGAGCCCAGCTCTTGGAAAGAGAAAGCGAACAGACTCTTTCCTGGAAACTTTCTCAATTACCTCATCGCTCTTGGGGCCATCTTCTCTCTCAACTTCATTCTTCCCAGGCTTATGCCCGGCGATCCGCTGCAAGCCATCTATGGTGATGAAGCCCTGGTGGCCATGACCGACGAGATGCAGGCCCAGTTGATCCGACAGTTTTCTCTGGATAAGTCCTGGTGGGATCAAATGCTGGCCTATGTCATGGGTCTATTGCAAGGCGACCTAGGCTTTTCCTACTATTACCGAGAACAGGTATCGCAGGTCATAATGGGGGCTCTGCCCTGGACCCTTCTCCTCACCGGCCTGGCCCTGCTCATAGCCACTGCAGTTGGCATTATCCTGGGAATCGAATCCGGATTTAAGCGTGGCTCTTCACTGGACAGCGGTCTGGTGGCTTTCCTCATGTTCCTGAGCGGCTTTCCTGATTTTTTCATCGGCATTCTGCTGCTCCTCATATTTGCCGTAAGCCTGGATGTGCTGCCCCTCTCCGGAGCAACCACACCTTATGCCGGATACGAAGGCCTGTCCTATATTCTCGATGTTCTAAACCATCTGGCTCTTCCTCTGGCCTCGATGGTCCTGGTGCAGCTGGGCGGCATCTTCCTATTGACCAGAAACACAGTCGTCACTCTGCTCGGAGAGTCTTTCATACTCACCGCGCGGGCCAAAGGCTGCCCGGAAGGGATCATAAAATATGCTCATGCCGGCAGAAACTCTCTTCTGCCGGTAACCACTGCCACGGGCATGCACATCCCTCACCTGATCACAGGCGCGCTCTTCATCGAGATCGTCTTCTCTTATCCGGGAATCGGCTCGCTTCTAAACACCGCCATAGCTGCCCGCGACTACCCGCTTATTCAGGGAATACTTCTCGTGGTCACTTTGACCGTGCTGACCGTCAATTTTCTTGTAGATCTTCTCTACATGAGGCTCGATCCGAGGGTGAGATATGCACATTGATCCACGAAGAGAGATCTTTCATGACCCGCTGGCGAAAATTGGATTGTTCATCCTGACCATAATAATACTCATGGCAGTCTTTGCCCCCCTGCTATCCAATTATTCGCCGCATGACTACACAGGCAAGATCTTCAGCCCGCCTGATATGGATCATCTCTTGGGAACGGATTCTGTGGGCCAGGACATATGGGTGAGGCTTCTTTACGGTGCCAGGACATCACTTTTAGTTGCCGGGGCAGTGGCTCTGATCTCCTCCTTATTGAGCCTGGCTTTTGGAGCTACGGCTGCACTTGTCGGTGGCTATTATGAGCGCTTTTGCATGAGAATTGTGGATGCTATGATCTCTCTTCCAACAGTTATCGTAATGATTCTGGTGGCTGCATACCTTCGGCCCAGCATGCTGCTGTTAATAATGCTCATATCTGCCTTTTCCTGGCCGGGTGGTGCTAGGATTGTTCGCTCCCAGGTTCTCTCTTTAAAGGAGAAGGTGCACATCAATGCCTCCCGGACCTTTGGCGCCGGTAAGAAGCATATCATCTTCAACCACATCATGCCGGAACTCTCTCCCATCATCTCCTCTATGATGATGCAAGATGCTAGAAGGGCGGTCTTTATGGAGGCAGGGCTTGCATTTCTGGGCGTCTCCGATCCAATGGTGATCAGCTGGGGAAAAATGATGCATCAGGCTCTGGCTTTCACCTACCTGGATGTCTGGCAGTGGTGGCTGGTTCCCACGGGCCTTGCCCTCTCTGCTACACTAATTGGCATCAGTTTTCTTTCTTTCAGCCTGGAGACCGCTATGGATCCGAGGCTGCGAAAAGGCAATGTGAGGTTGTGATAATGCTCTCGATTAAGGACCTAAAGGTATCTTTCGGCAAGAGACATATTTTGAAGGGAGTTGACCTCTGTCTGGAGAGAGGAGAATGTATCGCTCTCGTAGGAGAGTCAGGCGCCGGAAAGACAACACTAGGTCTGTCCATAATGGGGCTGGCTAAAGGATCTGCAACCGGGGAGATATCTTTTCAGGAAAAGAATCTCCTGGCGATCTCAGAGGAAGAACTTCGCCAAATGAGGGGCAAAGAGATGGCCATGGTCTTTCAGAATGTGGAAGATGCATTAGACCCGGTGCAGCGCATTGTGGATCAGATTGCAGAAGGAATAAGCGTCCATCGCAGCATCAGCGCCAAAAATGCGAGAGACGTGGCTCTAAAGCATCTTCTTTTCGTAGGTCTTAGCAGCGAAAAATCCAGGATGTATCCCCATCAGCTCAGCGGAGGAGAAAAACAAAGGGTACTCATCGCCATGGCCCTCGTCAATGATCCTGATCTGCTGATACTCGATGAGCCGACTGCATCTCTTGACGCGCTTACCAAGGCGGATATAATCAGGCTATTTCGATCAGCTATTCTGGGAAGGATCTGCATTGTCATAACGCATGACATCTCCCTGGCAGCATCTCTGGCTGACAAGATGGCCGTCCTTTATGCCGGTCGTATCGTGGAGATTGGAAGTGCTCAGGATCTGATAAGAGCACCCCGTCATCCCTATACCCGCGGCCTGATTCGCTCCTATCCGTCAATGACCGCCACCAAAGACCTGCAGGGCATTCCCGGACGCATGGACCATGGCCTGTCGGGCTGTCCATTTCACGGGCGCTGCACTCAGAGAATAGATATTTGCAGCAAACAGGTTCCGGTGCCTCAGGAAAAAGAAGGCAGGATCATTGCTTGTCATAGAGGCGGCATTGTGCCCCTGCTTGAGATAACAAATCTCAGCCTGACCATTAATTCCTATTCTGCCTTACGTGATGTGTCTCTCTCCCTATGCGAGGGCGAGACGCTGGCTCTGGTGGGTGAGAGCGGCTCGGGAAAGACCACTCTCTCGAAGGTCATTATGGGCATTTACGAAGCGGATGATGGTACAGTTGTTCTTGAAGGCAGTAGGGTTACAAAATGGGACAGTGCATTTTACAGTCGTGTGCAGATGATCTTCCAGAATCCCAAGGAGTCGGTCAGCCATCGCATGAATGTGCTGGATGCTGTGCTCGAGCCCCTGCAAGTACAGAAGAAAGGCAGTCCAGAGGAGAGGAATAGAAGGGCAAAGGAGGTTTTGGAACTGGTTGAGCTGCCGATTGATGATGATTTTCTCAAGAGGTACCCTCATGAGCTCTCTGGTGGCGAGGTGCAACGGGTGGCCATCGCCCGGGCACTGGCCCTCGGCCCCAAGCTGCTGATTGCTGATGAGCCTACCTCGGCCCTTGACCCGAGTGTTCAGGCCAAGATCCTAAAGCTCCTCATGAATCTGCAGGAGAAGATGGGACTGGCTATAATATTCGTCACCCATGACATAGCTTTGGCCAGAAAGGTCAGCGATCAGATGGCGGTTATGCACAATGGGAGGATCGTTGAGGTGGGCGCGACAAATGAGATTCTAATCCATCCAGAGCATCACTATACCAATAGGCTCGTAAATTGTGCCTCGGGAAGATATGAGAAAGAAGATAGCGAAATTGACCTGGTGGAGGAGTCTTTCTCCATGAAACGATTTTGTTGATGTTTCCAGAAAATGATCGGGCGGGGCAAGAGCTTTCAATGTGTATAGATCTTGTAATCTCCTCATGTGATCACCACAGAGTCCACTTAAAAAATGGCACCTTTGCATGGGCTATGTTCCAAAAAGTTTAATACTAAGTAGCACTACAATATGAATTGAGACTACATATGGAACAAGAATTAATGAGGGTAGGCATCTCTCTGCCAGAAAACCTGCTTAATAAGTTTGATGAAATTATCCTGCATCGAGGCTATTCTTCGCGCTCTGAGGGTGTCAGGGATGCCATAAGAAGTTACATAGTAAACTTCGAATGGATGAGCGACGTCCAGGGGGAACGCGTGGGCGTGATTACTATTGTCTATGCCCATTCTCAAAGGGGCCTGGAAGATAACCTTACTGAGATCCAACATGATTTTGGCGGTTTGATTCAGTCCAGTTTGCATGTCCATTTGGATCATGATAATTGTCTGGAGGTTGTAGTGCTTAGGGGCGAGGGGCAGGATGTGAGAAAAGCAGCTGAGAGAATGATGTCCTTGAAGGGCGTAAAGCATGTCAAATTGACAACGACTTCGCTGGGCAAAGAACTCTAGTTGTCTTTTTTTTACATTTATCTCGTAAGCGATTACAGGGAATTGTCCTTCATCCACTGCGTATAAATCCGAAGTTATAGAGGGATTGCTATTAATGCTAAAATTATCTTGATTCTATTGATCTTGATATCAAATTTGACGTGTGCTTCCGATAAAGGATACACAGCAGACTATTGGCAGCAAAAGGGTGATGAATTCATGCAGATGCAATCCTTTGATGTCGCGCTTGATTGCTATAATAAATCCATCCAATTGGAAGGCACAAATGCCTCTGCCTGGGTGAAGAAAGGCCAGGCTCTAAGCGGCATGGAAAGTTATGATGATGCACTCTCTGCTTACAATGAGTCGATCAGGCTGGACCCAAAATTAGGGGAGGCCTGGTACGCCAAAGGTCTTGCCTATGCTCACCTGGGCAGATATAATGAATCAATTGCAGCTTTTGACGAGGCAACTAAGCTGCATCCCAGGGCAGCTTTATCCTGGTATGGCAGGGGAATTGCTCTGGCAAATCTGGGAAGATATAACGAATCCATGCTGGCCCTTGATAAAGCAATTGAACTGGACGAGAAGCTGGCCGGTGCCTGGTACAGCAAGGCCCTCATATCAACGGATTTGGGCAGGAATAATGAATCCCTGGTGGCCCTGAAAAAGGCGGTAGACCTGGACTCTGAGAATGAGGACGCCTGGTTTAACCTGGGTCTGATTTTCATAAACCAGGAGGATCATAGCGATGCCCTCGATGCATTCAATCGAGTCACCGATTTGAATCCGATAAATGCTCTTGCCTGGGCAAAGAAAGGTGAGGCTCTCCTTGCACTTAGCAGATATTCCGAGTCCATTGAGGCATTCGAGAGGTCTCTCAAGATCGAGCCGAAAAACGCCAATGTCTGGCTGAGCAATGCATTGGCTTTGCGCCTGTCGGGAAGATACAGCGACAGCATTGATGCCTACAACAAGAGCCTTGAGCTGGACCCTGCAAATGCTGCAGCCTGGAACGGCAAGGGCCTTGCCTATGCAGAACTGAAAGACTACAATCTTTCCATAGGTCTGTTTGATAAGGCCATTCAAATAGATCCCGATGAGATAGGATTTTATTATAACAAAGCCATAGTGCTCAATGAACTGGAAAATTACAGCGAAGCAGTGGCTGTGCTGAGAAGATCTTTAGAGCTTCATCCCGAATGTGCCGTGTGCTGGAATCGGCTGGGTCTGTCTATGGCCAAATTGGAGCTGTTTCGCGAGTCAATAGAAGCCTATGATAAGGCCATTGAGCAGGATGCCAATTACCTGGAGCCCTGGAATAACCGGGGAATTGCTCAGATAATGGGGTACGAGGATTATGTCGAGGCGCTCAAGAGCTTCGATATGGCCATAAAGATTGATCCCACCTGCATGCCAGCATGGGTCAATAAGAGCAATGCGCTTAAGTTAGCTGGCCGCGGTCCTGAGTCAAATGATGCCCTGGAAAAGGCAAAGAGGCTGGGATATCAACTTCCCTAGATCTTAACAATATATTTTTGAAGCTCTCAGATGACTTAGGCAGCATGCCTGTGACTTGATCCAGAGATGTTTAAGACTCAGATAGAGATGATCGCTATCGTCGTCTATTCATAGAGCAGCATCTTGGTGGTGGAAGTGCTTCTCTGCCACCTCGTCTCAAGCGCATCTTTCAGCTTTCTGCGCAAGACCACAACAGAAAGAACATCAGCTGCATTGCATGATTGCGGTCGTGCAAAGTTTTGCTGGCTCAAAAGGGCATTCTGGCAGATTCCACGATTACAGGGCAAAAAAATATAACTCGAATTCATTGCTCACGGTACGTTCTTGTACTTCTCCGTGGGGAATTGAGCCATGCTGGCGTTCCAGGCCGGCTTCATTGTGGATATGGAGGTGTTGCGGCAGGTGCAGTCGAATATTCCCTTCTGCAGGCCATGCTCTTTGTCGAAGTTATTGGATGGAATGTCAAAGAAACCGCCGCAGCAGCAGGGCAGCCAGTCTTCCATCCATGAGGGTGGTGACTTAGATATATCGAGTTTCATAGTTTTCTGAACCCGGAAATCACCTACGTAGTCGTTGTCGATCTCGATTATTGGGTCCTTCCATCCTTGCTTTGCGTTGGTGATTTTCTTTTTTGTATCGATATTGTATTTTGGTGTCTTGCAATCCGTCATGGGCATAAGCAGAAGTTCGCCGATATGAAGCGTACCTGATGTGACATCATCATCGATCTTCATGCTGATCGAGCCTTTACCGGCTACGGTGGCGGTGGGCGCTGTACAATTCATATCGATAGCTATATCGCCTTTTAAGGCTCGCGCATACTCCACCTGTCGGTGCATAGAGGCAGATTCCTGATAGCTTTTTGCCTCATTCTTGTCTTTGATAAGAGAGTTATAGCTCACGGGATGTGACGCATACCAGCCAGTTCCATAAGCGAAATTTGTAGGAGATTGCACATTATCGTACTGTCTGGTATAAGTGATAGCGCTGCTGGCTCCCGGGTATTTTCTAACCCATTGTCCTGTGTTGTAATCTATCCAGTAAATGTAGCCGCTGGTGTGGGTTGTTTTTTGCTCGTCGTAGAGTATATCGGCAAAGTCCATGTCGCCGCTTCCGTGGGAATACTCCAGCATGGAGAGGTTATTAGTATTGACCTTTGTGTACTCCATGAAATATCCAGATCCTTGCACATCGCTAGTAACATCGTTCCTGTGTTTCACAGCTTCTTGTTCACGGTTGAAGTCCCAGGTTGCGGCCCAGGTAACGCTCGCCGTTATCAGAAGCAGAATTAGCGCCGATCCTATCACTACTACATAATGTCTCATATCAATCCCTCTTCTACACTCACTATTTAGCAAGGGTAATTTGCACATAGTAATATTTAATCCTTTTCTAGTATGAATAATAAGCATGACTTTTGCAAATTTTATTGTTTAATGATAAATTTCAAATAGAATTACCAATAAAATTATACCATATCGATATGTTTATATACTAAATAGGCCCTTATTGACAGCCTAACTCCATCAAGCGGATCGAAACAGGTTTGCATTGGTATGCACATCTGTAATTCTAATCAAGATTGCCTGAAATTAAGAGAAATATCGCAACCCTTGCTGTGGGCCAGGAATATACCCTTTCGGATTCCAATTACAGCCCTTTCTCAAATAGGCTGACTTATGCAATCTTCCAAATTAAAATTGTTTAGTTATGGTGTGATGATTTTTCCGATCACAATTTCTCATAACTTTTAAGACCAGTCCTTAAATATCTATAAATAATCAACATGGCCCTTTGGCTTTTGGAGGCTAGTGATATGGCCATGCAAACAAAGTCAAAAGACGAAGTCTTTGAAGCAATTGACAAATATAATGTAAGGTTTGTCAGAATTTGGTTTACTGATATCCTGGGAGTCCCCAAGAGCTTTGCCATAAATCCGAGCGAGCTGGAGGGGGCATTTTCTGAGGGCATGGGCTTCGACGGCTCTTCTATCGAGGGCTTTGCCCGAATTCATGAATCCGACATGGTTGCAAAGCCGGACCCAACCACCTTCCAACTTATCCCATGGAGACAGCAGGAGAACGGCGTGGCCCGCATGTTCTGCGACATTCAGAACCCGGATGGCACCCCCTATGAGGGTGATCCCCGCAACGTCTTGAAGAAAAATCTGGAGCGCATCAAAGATAAAGGATACAGTTTCCTGGTAGGCCCCGAGCTCGAGTTCTTCTACTTCAAGAATGAGTGCAGCACAGAGGTCCTGGACAACGGCGGATACTTCGATCTGACGACTGCGGACAACGCTTCCGATCTGCGCCGTGATACCATCCTTGCCCTGGACTCTATGGGCATAGATGTAGAGTACAGCCATCATGAGGTTGCTCCTTCACAGCATGAGATCGATCTGCGCTACAAGGACGCTCTAAATATGGCCGATACAGTGATGACCTACAAGATCACCGTCAAGGAGATTGCTCGCCGGTATGGCTACCATGCCAGTTTCATGCCCAAGCCCATCTTCGGCCAGAATGGAAGCGGAATGCATGTGCACCAGTCTCTCTTCCAGGGAAAGAGAAATGTGATGTTCGATGCTGGAGACAAATATCATCTATCGAATGAGGGCAAGTACTACATTGCCGGTCTTCTCAAGCATGCGCCCGAGATCACAGCCGTTACCAACCAGTGGGTGAATTCCTATAAGCGCCTGGTCCCCGGATATGAGGCACCCGTCTACATTTGCTGGGCGAGAAGAAACAGATCCGCACTGGTCAGAGTGCCTATGTACAAGCCCGGAAAGGAGGCTGCCACACGGGTCGAGTTCAGAAGCCCCGATCCTGCTACCAACCCCTACCTGGCATTCTCCGTCATGCTGGCAGCAGGCCTTGCAGGAATCGCCAACAAGTACGATCTGCCTGCCCCCCAGGAGCAGGACATCTACCACATGAGCGATGAGGAGAGAAAGAAGGCCGGAATCACCTCTCTGCCTGGAAGCTTGAACGATGCCATACAGCTTACTGAGGGAAGCACGCTCATTCGCGAGGCACTGGGCGAGCATGTCTTCAAAGCGTTCATCGCCAACAAGAAAGCAGAGTGGGATGCCTACCGCACCAACGTCACTCAGTGGGAGCTGAATCGGTACTTATCTCTGCTCTAGAGCCCTTTATTTGGGCTCACAATTTTATTTTTGCTGTTAGCATTTCATCAAGGAAGTCATCCTGTACTAAGCAACAGTCAGGTTAGCACTAAACCAACGGAAAGGTCGATGGATGGAGTCTGAGATTACTATGCCAAGGATAAGAAGGGAGCTATACAATAAAGAGATCTGTGCCTGCTCTATCTTCGGTGCCATGAACAAAGAGGGTGAGCGCTTCACCGGAGAGGGCGTCATGTTAGCCATTGCTAATATGCATGTACGCGGCAATGGTCTGGGTGGGGGTTTTGCAGCCTACGGCATTTACCCGCATTACAAGGATTACTATGCTTTCCACCTTATGTTCACCGGCAAGAGCCACCTGGATAAAGTATCTGCAAAAAAAGAGCTGGATGACTTTCTCAGCCGGAACTTCGATGTGGTTTTTGATGAAGAGATCCCTCATAGAGATGAGGCAACAGTAAGCGATCCTCCATTGGTCTGGCGCTACTTCGTCCTTCCCAAAAAGCAAGGAGAGGACGCGTTGCTCTCCGACGAGGATTACGTCGTGAGCAAGATCATGTGGGTGAACACGGGAATCGAGAATGCTCATGTCTTCTCGTCCGGCAAGAATATGGGCTGCTTTAAAGGCGTGGGCTATCCAGAGGAGATAGGAGAGTACTTCATGTTGGGCGAGCTCTACAAAGCCTATACCTGGACGGTGCACGGTCGCTTTCCCACCAACACACAGGCCTGGTGGGGCGGGGCTCATCCCTTCTGTCTCCTGGATACGACCATCGTCCATAACGGCGAGATCTCTTCTTACGGCACCAATAGATGGTATCTGGAGATGTACGGCTATGCCTGCACCTTGCAGACTGATACAGAGGTCATAGCCTATGCAGCAGACCTGCTTATGAGGAGGCAGCATCTACCCATTGAGATTGTGGCAAAAATTCTTGCTCCGCCCATCTGGAATGCCATCGACCGCATGAATGAGTCCGAGAAGAGACTGCTCACCACACTGAGGATGGTATATGCTCCCCTGCTTATGAACGGGCCTTTTGCAATAATCATCGGCCAGACGAATAGGATGATCGGCCTCACAGACAGAATCAGGCTTCGGCCTATTACCGCTGCAACAAGAGGCGATATGTTCTACCTCTCCTCTGAGGAAGCATCCATCAGACTCATTTCGCCAAAGCTTGATCGGGTCTGGACGCCCGATGGTGGAGAACCGGTTATAGGCGAATTAAACAGCATGAGGAGGGTTTTGCAATGAAATCATTCGTCTTTCCAGAGTTTCAGATCACAAGGGACGAAGAGAAATGCGGCCAGTGTAGAGGCTGCGAAAGGCAGTGTGCTTTCGGCACCCATACTTACGATCCGGTGTCTGACCGGCTGATATCCGAGGACTACAGGTGCGTCGGGTGCCAGAGATGTGTCGTCTTCTGTCCCAAAAATGCCATCGTAGTCCGGCCCACGCCTTCGTTCTACCGACCCAATGCTTCATGGTCACGCGAGAAGCTGGAGGATCTGAAGAAACAAGCCGAGACTGGTGGCGTGATCCTTACCGGATCCGGTAACGACAAGCCATTTCGCATCTACTGGGATCACATCGTGCTCAATGCTTCTCAGGTCACCAACCCTTCCATCGATCCCTTACGAGAGCCGATGGAGCTGCGCACCTTCCTGGGTGCTAAACCCGACATGATGGACATCTCGGTAAAGGATGGTGATGCAGAGATCAATACCCGTCTCTCGCCAAATCTGATGGTACAAACCCCCATTCTCTTCTCGGCTATGTCCTATGGGGCCATAAGCTACAACGCCTTCCGCTCCCTGGCGACGGCTGCCTGCAAGTCTGGGACCTACTTCAACACCGGAGAAGGCGGCCTTCCCAGCGAGATGAGAGAGGAGTTTGGAAAGTGCGCCATTGTGCAGGTGGCGTCAGGCCGCTTCGGCATCGATGCCGAGTACCTCAACTGTGCCCAAGCAGTCGAGATCAAGGTGGGCCAGGGAGCCAAACCCGGAATCGGCGGCCATTTGCCCGGCGAGAAGGTCTCAGCTGCTGTGGCAGAGACTCGCATGATTCCCATGGGTACAGATGCTATCTCGCCCGCTCCGCATCATGATATCTACTCTATTGAAGATCTTTCCATGCTGATCTATGCTCTGAAGGAAGCCACCAACTACGAAAAGCCCATATCCGTCAAGATTGCTGCCGTGAATAACTTTGCCGCCATAGCCTCGGGAATAGTGCGCGCCGGTGCGGACATAATCGCCATTGATGGCCTGCGAGGCGGGACTGGTACAGCTCCTAAAGTCATAAGGGACAATGTGGGCATACCTACAGAGCTTGCCATATCTTCATTGGACCGGCGCCTGAGAAGTGAAGGCATAAGAAACAGATGCTCCATAATTGCCGCCGGCGGAATTCGATGCAGCAGTGATGTGGTCAAGGCTATAGCTTTAGGTGCCGATGCCGTCTATATCGGGTCCGCAGCATTGATCGCAATGGGATGCACCCTCTGCCAGAAATGCTACACCAACAAGTGCAACTGGGGAATCTGCACCCAGGACCCGCGACTATCAGGCCGGTTGAATGTGGATATCGCCTCGCAGAGGCTGTCCAATCTTATATCTGCCTGGTCGCACGAGATTGCCGAGATGCTCGGCGGCATGGGCATCAACGCTTTAGAAAGCCTTCGCGGCAACCGAGACCATCTGCGGGGTGTGGGGTTATATGAGTGGGAGCTTGATGTGCTTGGGATCAAGGGTGCGGGAGAGTGAGGTATTAAAATGGCGAGAGCTGCAGAGATCGATGCCGCAGACCTTAAGACAAAAGAACTAAATGAAAGGATCAGGGATTTGATGCTCTCCGGCGTAAAAGAGGTCAACATCCTAAATGTCTTCGGCCAGAGGTACATCGGCACCCGCCTCTACACACCCGAGCATCTTAAAATGGAGATCGAGATATTCGGCACTCCCGGTAATGACCTGGCCGCCTTTCTTTATGGCCATAAGATAACTGTGCATGGTAATGCCCAGGATGGCGTGGGAAACACAATGGATGATGGGGAGATAGTCGTGAAAGGAAGAGCTGGAGATGTCTTGGGGTTTTCCATGCGTGGGGGCGAGATCTATGTGCGGGATAATTGCGGCTATAGAACAGCTCTGCACATGAAGGAGTATGTGGACAAGAGGCCTGTTCTAGTGGTAGGCGGCAGCATGCAGGACTTTTTAGGTGAGTACATGGCCGGTGGAATTGTTATAATCCTTGACCTGCAGGGCCAGGCTCACAAAGCCAACTTCATAGGCACAGGCATGCACGGGGGTGTGATCTATCTGCGAGGCCATGTAGAGCCGTCTCAGTTGGGCGGGCAGGTGGACGTCTCTGCCATAGATGAGGCCGATAGGGCTTTATTGGATCGATATGTCTCCCGGTTCGTGGAGCGTTTTCCAGAAATTGGAAAAAGCCAAAAGGAGATCATGAGATCTCAGTTCTTAAGGCTCACGCCCAGGTCGAAGAGGCCATACAGCAATCTCTATGCTTACTAAAGGGATGAAGATGACAAAAGTGCTTGTTCCAACCGTCTGTCCATATTGTGGTGCAGGCTGCGGATTTTTCATTGTAGCCGAGAAAGAGCGCGCCATCGGGATAGAATATATGCCCAACCATCCTGTGAGTGAGGGGGCTTTGTGCTCCAAAGGAAACGCGGCATTGGAGATCCTCTACCACCAGGAAAGGCTTGCATTTCCCCTCAAGAGAAAAGGGGAAGGCTTTTCCAGGATATCATGGGAGGAGGCTATGCAACTGGTGGCGCGGGGACTATGCGACGCCATCAAGAAATTCGGTCCGGACCGTATTGCCTTTCTTTCCTCCTCCAAGTGCAGCAACGAGGAGAATTATCTGATCGAGAAATTGGCTCGCCTTTTAGGCACGCCCAATGTGGACAACTGCGCAAGGTTGTGTCACGCCCCTTCTGTAGTGGGATTAAGTCGCACCCTGGGCGCCGCGGGAATGACCAATCCCATACCGGATATCGCTAACTCCCGGTGCATATTCATCATCGGATCAAATTTAGCAGAAAACCATCCAGTTTTATCTCGCTGGATTCACAGGGCTAAGGATGCGGGCGCGGTAGTGATCGTAGCCGATCCGCGCGCAACTCATACCTCCTGGATGGCGGATGTCTTCTTGCAGCTTAAGCCTGGAACTGATGTAGCTCTCTTAAACGGCATGGCTCATGTCATAATCAAAGAGGGCCTGATAGACATTGATTACATCACCCAAAGGACAAGAGGCTTTGAGGAGTTTCGAAAATCGGTCAAAGACTACACTTTGGAAAAGGTGGCAGAAATTACCGGGGTGGCAGCGGGCGATATAGTGAGGGCGGCGCGCTCTTATGCCATATCACCAGCCTCATCTATTCTCTATTCCATGGGAATTACGCAGCACAGCACGGGCACGGACAATGTGCAGGCCATCTCCAATCTGGCTCTCATCTGTGGGCATCTGGGAAAGCCGGGCACAGGTGTTATGCCTTTGCGCGGCCAGAACAATGTGCAGGGCGCCTGCGATATGGGGGCACTGGCTGAGTTTTATCCCGGCTACAAAAAGGCAGACGATCCCGAGACTATCAAATACTTCTCTTCTGCCTGGGGAGTAGAGAGCCTGCCGCTGGGGCCTGGCCTTACAGCCACGGAGATGATTGATGCAGCCGCTTTGGGGGCGGTTAAGGCCATGTATATTGTGGGGGAGGACCCGGCAAACTCCGATCCTTGCAGCGGGAAGGCTCGGACGGCTCTGGAGAGCCTGGATTTCTTGGTAGTTCAGGATATATTCATGACGGCGACAGCTCAGCTTGCGGATGTCGTTTTGCCGGCCGCAGCATGGGCTGAGAAGGAAGGTAGCTTCACCAATACGGAAAGACGTGTGCAGTGGAGCCATAAAGCCATAGAGCCACCTGGGGAGGCACTATCCGATCTGGAGATCGTGTGCAAAGTTGGCAGGAGCCTGGGGATAGATCTTTCCTGTCATGATGCAGCCAGTGTCTTGGCAGAGATCAACCAAAATGTTTTGCAATATGCAGGCATAACAAGGGAGCGGCTGGGGGAAGCAGGTCTGGTTTGGCCCTGTCCCAGCATTGATCATCCTGGAACGCCCATACTTCACAATGCAGGCTTCAAGCTGGCAGAAGGACGTGCTGCTATTGTGCCGGTTTTATATCGTACGGCAGCGGAAGACACCAGTTGGGATTATCCCTTAATACTGACCACCGGGCGGGTGGCAGTGCACCATAATGCAGGGTCCATGACCAGGAGGAGTCCCTCTCTAATGGAGCGCGAGCCTGATTTATATGTGGAGATCAACACAGCCGATGCGTTAATGTTGAAGGTGGCAGATGGGGATGAGGTTACCATAACTACGCCGCGAGGTGAGACGCAGGCTTATGCTCGCCCTACTGATAGAGTAAAAAGAGGTGTGGTATTCATGCCCTTCCATTTTCCTGGGACCAATATCCTTACCGCAGATATCACTGATCCGGATGCCAAGATACCGGAGTTCAAGGTATCGGCCTGCAAGATTTCCCGGGGGGATTAAATGCCAGTTTATGTTGATATCTGCAGATGTATCGGCTGCCGTTCCTGCGAGGTGGCCTGCCAGAGAGTGCACTCAGGCAACGGACACATTAATGTGCATTTTGTAGGAAACTACGCCTCCGTCCCTATATTCTGTCATCATTGTGAGGAGGCAAACTGCATTACTGCCTGCTTTAGCGGCGCTTTGCATAAAGAGGGAGAGCGTACGGCCTTTGATGTGGAAAAGTGCACCGGATGCGGCCTCTGCCAGTTGGCTTGTCCCTTCGGAGTGGTCTGGACGGACAAGATCGCTCATAAATGCGATCTCTGTGAGGGTAAAGATGTGCCCATCTGTGTCATAACCTGTCCTGCCAATGCACTATCCACTGATTTTGATATGGCGTCTCGCCGGGCGCGTGCACGTGCTGCTCGGGTCGCTGCCTTGGGGGGTAGAAGATGATCAAAGTTGATACCAGTCTATGCCTGGGCTGCAAATCTTGCTCCAATGTCTGTCCCAGTCAAAATATTGTCTGTACACAGACGGAAGAGAAGCGCACCGTCCACTGGAAGAGGTGCAAAGAGGAGTGCGATCTATGCGTGGAGTTTTGCCCAGGCCATGCTCTAACCTTGGTGGCTTTCGATGAGTGCATACCTGAGCCTGATGTTTCCTTTGATATGGTGGCCTGCAAGATCTGCGGATCGCATTATGCCACAGAGCCTATGCTGCGAAGAATTGAGTTTGTTATTCCTGCCAATTTGCAGAAGGACTCAGAGGGCCTGGAGTGGATCCGGGTCTGCCCTGTCTGCCGGCGCAATATCGAGGCGGATAGGGCTACCAGGCTGATGGTGCTGGGAAGGAGTAGAAAAAACCCGTGAAAATTGATGCTTGAATCAAATTTGGGTCGTGAATCTACAATAGGCTGTTATTTATATACCACATTTATATATGCTACATGAGGTGTAGCAAAATGGGAAAAGAAGTCCAAAGCCTCGATTCTTAGATGTAGCATGTCCGAATGAGCAGTGCAATCGATTTGGAATTGCTGGGAAAGGAAACGTCACTGTGTACGCAACCTACAAGATAAGCTCCGGCAAGGTCAGGAAATATGTTTGCCACACATGCGGCACCAGATTCTGCGATAGAACTAACACTGCATTCTATATTTATCCATCCAGTTCTAATGAGTCTCTTCCTTCCACAATCCCGATCTCCTCTTCCGTGAGCCCGTGCAGCGGGTACACAGTCGCATCGGTCAGCTCATTCGTCTTCCTGACTCTCTCTCGCAGCGGCCCCTGTTTGCCCATCGAACCCTCGAACTCTGCCTTCAGGTCTTCGCCTGGCTTTCGGAGAGCTGGTTTGATGGCCAGCTTCTTGCCGTTCTTCTTGAGCACAGCCATCCGTTGCTCGGCAACGCGCAGACGGTACTCGAGCAGCCCCTCGTAAATCGAGCGAGGGATGAATCATGCCCCGCAAGGATTACTTTCGCTGTGCGCAGCATAACTCTATATCGCCCGAGATCTATCAACAACGCGATCTGGTTTGCTGCCGGCTGTTGAAGAGACTCAAGCAGCGCGCACGAAACCATAAAAATAATTGGCATGATATCACATTCTATCGGTTGAAAGACCGTAGATGCCTACAAATTTATTAGTGAGAGTGGTCACAACTCATGATAAACTATTTATTTCAAGCAGAACTAAAGGGGTTTATATGTACTTCAGTGGTGAGCGGCAAAAAAAGGGAATAAACAGTGCGATTGTTAGTGTCTTAGAGTCTCGCAAAGAGCCTGTTTCTATTTCCTTTATTGCTTCTGAAATTGGCAGGAGCCCCCCTGTAGTTCAGAATCATCTGATTGGCCTTAGCAAAGATGGAATAGTTCAATTTGCTAACAATAAAGCAATATTAGTCTCTGGCACTTGACGAAAGAGAGATAATTACAAAATATGGTCGATCTCTTCCCTCTTTTGCCTTATTTATTAGCCTTCACAGTCGCCGCTGTCGTGGCCCATTTAGAGCTAATTTTCACGTTATATCCCAATACTCATTTTTTAATCAAAAATCCCATGCTGAAAGGTTATTACTTAGCATTTTACGGCGTTATCGGAGTTGCTTTCTATTGGCTTCTTATATTTACCGGCGCCAGCGTGACCTTGCAGGATAAAATTGTGGAAAATCCATACATCCAAGCGGTTATTGTCGGCTTTATTTCAAAAGGTATTTCCGATTTGAGTCTTTTTAAAATGCCTTTTGGCGATAATGCCCAACCAATCGGTATTAAAACGATAACAGAACCGATACAGAAATCGATATTAATAAAAATTGATCAGGAAGAAAGTAACTCGTTAAGAGAGTATGTAACCGCTCCTAATGTTTGCTGCAAAGATCCAAAAGATGCACTAAATAAGATTGTAGCGAACCTTCCAACTAAAGCCACAGCAGCAGACCGAATAGCGTATAAAAGAGATGTTATGGATCTGATGAAATTATTCGATGAGGAATCTACTGAGGAAATTGACCAAAATAAAGCCGCGGAAATCGATCAGGCAAAGAAAAATGCAGCGTTGGAAAAGTTTCTTAAAGACTTTGGCAAACGCTCCTTTGATCGCGTTTTCATAAATCAAAGATAGTTCCGATTTCTTATTATCAAGATATGCCATTGAATCTCGAATATACCTCCCCCTATAACGTCAACTTCCGTGCCTGATGGCAAACGCTATCCTCTGCAGCGCCGTGGCATTGGCCAGCACCACAGTCAGAGCTATCACTGCCACCATCCATTGGGTGTTGAACAGCCCCAGGAACATTCCCGCATAAAGCAGCATGAGCCTCTCAAACCGCTCAAGGAGTCCCCCCATCTTCTTCAGCTCCGCTTCGCCCTTTACAATGCCCCTGTGATCGGCATAAGCCCGCACAAAGGTTGTCATGAGCGATCCGAAGAATAGCAGCATAAACCAAATCTCGTAAGCCAGCCCCAGAAACTCACCTCTTCCCAGGTAGAAAATAAGCCCCAGGTAGAGCAGGAGCTCCACATACCTGTCCACCACTCCGTCCAGGAAGGCTCCTATGGCCGTGGACTGGTGAGTAACCCGGGCCACCGTCCCATCAACGATGTCGAGAAAGGCGGACAGGGAGAAGAGCACCAGGCCGATGCCCAGTCGCCCGTCCATAAGGGCCACCATTCCACCCAGCGCTGGCACGAGAGAGAGCAGCGTCCAGGCATTGGGCGAGAGGCCAAGAGAGGCCAGCCCGCCTGCCAGTTTATCCGTCTGTTCCGATTTAAATTTCGCTTTAAGCATTTTTTATCGTCTCTTAAAGGCTGGAGAGGAACGTCTCTATCCTATCCAGCGCCTCAATCAGCTCCTCACGGGATGTGGCATAGCTGCAGCGCAGCAATCCTTCGCCGCTCGGCCCGAAAACGCTGCCCGGCACAACTGCCACCTTCTGCTCTTTGAGGAGCCTTTCAGCAAATTCATCTGAAGAAAGCCCCCAGGCTTTCACAGAGGGGAAGGCGTAAAAGGCTCCCCTGGGCTCGAAGCAGTCCAGGCCGATGCGGTTTAAGCCGGATACGAACATGCGCCTGCGCAGGTCGTACTCGTGCTTCATCTGCAGCATCCCTTCATCGCCGTTTTGCATGGCCTCCAGAGCTGCTACCTGGGCCATGGTTGGTGCACTGAGCATGGTGTACTGATGCACCTTGGTCATGGCTCCCACCAGTGCCGGATCTCCCAGCACATAGCCCACGCGCCAGCCGGTCATGGCATGCGACTTGGATAGGCCGTTGAGGATGACCGTCCTATCCTGCATGCCCTCCAATTGTGCGAAGCTGGCATGGCTGCCTGAATAGGTGAGCTTGCCGTAAACCTCATCGGATATGACGAGAAGATCGTTCTCGACAACCACATCCGCCAGATCCTCCAGATCGGAGCGGGTCATTATTGCTCCAGTGGGATTGTTGGGGTAGCTGAGCAGCAGGGCACGGGTCTTGTCTGTAACTGCCGCGGCAACGTCCTCAGGTTGCAGCCGAAACTCGTCCTCCAGCCGGGTGGGAACTGTTCTTGCCGCTCCTCCTGCCAGAAGAATGTCCGGGGTGTAAGCAACATAGCACGGCTCGGGGACGATGACCTCATCGCCGGGGTTTAGCGTGGCGCGAAAGGCCAGATCAACTGCTTCGCTGACACCGGTGGTGATTAGTATCTGCTCGGCGGGGTCGTAAGTCAGGCCAAGGTCGCACCGCACCGACTCGCTGATCACTTCTCTAAGCTCGGGCATGCCTTTATTGGATGTGTAGTGAGTGATGCCCGACTCCAGAGAATAGATGCATGCCTCGCGCACATGCCAGGGCGTGACGAAGTCCGGCTCTCCGACTCCCAGGGAGATTGCCCCTTTCATCTCGCTCACCAGATCGAAGAACTTTCTAATGCCTGACGGAGGCATGTCTTTTACAGTCTGATTTAAATGCCGCTCGGCATTCCAGGCGGGAAGGATTACATTTTTCAGGCTCTGCTTCATGGAGTAATCACCAATCTTTGGGGCTTCTGCTTTTCGGTGAGAATGACGCCGTGCTCTTTGTAGCTCCGAAGGATAAAGTGAGTGCAGGTTGATTGAACGCCTTCCAGGGGCGCGATCTTCTCCGCTACGAAGTAGGCGATGTCTTTCATGGACTTGCCTCGCACGGTGACGGATAGGTCATGATCTCCCGACATAAGTCACACCGACTCTACCTCTGAGAAGTTGGCGATTCTCTCCGCCACTGCGTCGTAGCCCGTCTTTCGCTGTAGTGCTACCTTCAGCTCCAAAACGGCGAAGACAAAACTCTGATCGAGCTTTTCCCAGTTGATCAAAGTGATGTACTTTCTTATAACGCCTGCGTTTTCCAGCTCCTTGATCTCCCTGGCTACATCCGCCTCGGGTTTGCCCAGTAGTGCCGCGATCTCGGAAGAGGTTGCCTTGGCGTTTTCGGAAAGAATCTCCAAAATCTCGTTCATGAAATTCTGTATCTACCCCGTTCATTCAATTAGGCTTTGCGCTTACCAGAGTAGTACGGATAATCGTATACAATCGAAAGTTATTAATACTCTTATTACAACTGTATTAATATGAAACAGATGAGATGCCCAAAATGCCATTATGGATGGGAGACGAGAGTAAACAAGCCAAAGGCCTGCCCCAGGTGCAAAACCAGGTTGGATATGAAGAAGGTAAAGAAGGCCTGAACCGATGATTCAGGCCTAAATCCCTATTGTCCATTGCGTGGATCTCTGTAATAAAACAACCAAAGAAATGAACTTTAGATGGTAATGAAAAAGCCCCGAGCGTGATTCGAACACGCGACCTATTGATTACAAGTCAATCGCTCTGGACCAGCTGAGCTACCGAGGCGCTATGGTTCGATCATTTTCCATCTTTACTTAAAGGCTTTGCCCTTGTCAGCCCCCTCATATGCCGGACCTTTTCCAGGCCGCGCAGCAGAGAATAATTAGTGCCGGGATGCCGGCAGTCAAAGTCGCAAAGCAGCCGCTTTGCCTCTCTGCGTAGGGCATCGTTATCGGGCATCTCCCCGGCATAATCAAACCCTAGACGGCGTCCCATGGCATAAAGGCGCACCTCTTTTTCGGGAATACGCCGCAGCGGCTTTATCCAGGCGACGGTTTGCTCTTCCTTCTCTGGACCCTTCAATTCTTCTCTCCCGGAGGCCACCGATATGACTGCATCCACGTCCCCTTGCAATAAGCTCATGAAGATATCTCGTGCCTCATCATCCAGGGTCTCACCGGTAGCGAGAATTCCGGCTTGATTCTCCTTGGCAGCCCCAAGAAGCAGTCCTCTTTGCCGGGCAGAATGGACAATGTGTTGCATCTCCCGATCTTGCCAAAGCGGCAAGCTCTTTACAATATAGGCAATATCCAGTTGCTCTGCCACATGTACGGCCTGGTCGGCGGTGGGGCATGTCTTCTTCCCCTCATCGATGATAACTGCCAATAGGTCAATGTTTTTTCGGTGAGCGAAGAGATTCTTGAGAACAAATGCCAGCATAGCGCTTTTTCTCCCGCCGTCCAGCCCCACGGCCAATCGTGCTTCGCGACCAAATAGGCCGGTCTTGCGCAGTTCCTCCCTGATCTTGCGGTGCACATCCTCTTGGAAATGCTCACGGCAGAGATGCTTGCCGGAGTACCTTTGATAGATAATAGCAGAGCAATTGCATTTGTCGCACCTGGTCATATTCAGCTCACATCTTTCCCGTCATAATGGCTCGCGAACAATCAGACAATCTTGAATCGAAGCAGTGCCGCCACGCCGCCTAGAGAGCGCAATCGATCCCCCGGCTCAAACTCCGAGCTGAAGATCACCACCTTCCCCCGAGCATCGGCCACTTCGCGCATGATCTCATCCACCTTTCCCCGCCGGGCCAGCTCATCCAATACCAGCAGCTTCTCAATCGCACCGTAGTTCCTGGCGGTCTCCACCTCTTTTATGCCGTAGGCGGCTTTGCCGTCTGTGGCGATCTCCCGGAAGAGGTCCTCAATGAGCTTTGCCTCTCTGGCGATGCGGCTGGCCTCTAGAACGCTCTTTACCGATCCGCGGCGCAAGACCTCCTGAAATCCGGATCTGCCGATGGATGAGGTATCGTCCATGGCAATTCTCTTAGCCAAATCGGGAAGGCTGGAGTCGATAACCTTCTTTAAATCCTCTTTGGTAAACCCCGGCCCCGCGAGGATTACCTCTGCACCGTCCTTTGCCGTCGTATCAATCGCTTGTGCCACGTCCCGCAAAAAGCCGCCGCGCGTATCTTCGCCGCTCCCCTTACCGCTTCCCTGGCGCAACTCTGCGGCCATCTGCACCCCGAACTGGCGAAGGACTCCGATGGTGGCCTCACCCTCCTCCACCAGCGCGATAATCACTCGCGGTCTCTGCGACTCGGCTACCGCCTCATCGATGCGCGCCAGAAGGTCCGGCCTCCAGTGGTACTTGAGGATGGACAGATCCGTTCCCACCTCGATATTCAGAGTATGATATGCTCCAACGTCCATGCCCGACTTGATAATACCGTGCAGCCGCAGCCAGTTGGAGTACATATGAAACTCTACATCCTCTACCTTGACCCCCAGGCGAACCGTCTTTCTCTCCATCTTCTCAGGGCGCGCCTTGTCGGCGATGGCCGGAACCTTCCGGTGCGTGAGGGCAAATACCAGATCACCCCTGGCAATCAGGTGCTGTAGATGCCAGAGGTCATCCAGCGACTCGGGGAGCAGGGCAATCTCACCTTCATCGCCTCGCAGATTCTTCTTCAGGATGCGCATGAAAACTACCTTCTAATCAAAAGGCTTAAATCATTGTGTATCGAGGGAGGGTGTCGAGCCGCCATAACTCAGTTGGTAGAGTGTCTGGCTGTTAATTGCTAAAAAGCAGTAACCAGAATGTCACAGGTTCGAGCCCTGTTGGCGGCGCATTCTTTTGGGCCTGTAGCTCAGTCCGGTTAGAGCGCTCGGCTCATAACCGAGTGGTCGCCGGTTCAAATCCGGCCAGGCCCATGCGGCCAAATTTTACAGATCCCCAGTTGACAAAACCTCATAGCGAAGCCATACAACTTCCCCTTTTAGCTGCTCTATCTGCATGAGCTTGAGCGATATAACGTTCCTCAGTCCGGCCAGCGGATCAACCGGCAGGTTTGGAGCGATGAAGATGCCTCTATGCTTTTCGTCGCCGACGAGGCTAGGATATATGAGCAGGCTCACCTCGGCCACCAGGCCCTGGCGAAGAAGAAGGCCGTTTAGGGTGCCTCCTGCGTCCACGCGCACCACCAACACGTCGTAGCGGGAGTTCATCTCCTGCAAAGCAGCCCGGAGGTCAACGTGATCCTCTCCTGCGATGATGCAGTCAATGTGTCTTTCTTTGAGGTATTGCAGATAATCCTGAGGTGTGGACTTTGAGCACAGGGCCACAAAGCCGCGCCAGTAGGGCAGGCTTCTCAGATAATGCCAGGTGCGTATCCGTCCGCGGCTGTCGGGCACGGCCAGCAGGGGACGCCGATCGTTGGGATCAATCGTGGGCGGGAGAAGGGCGCTCTCATCTTCAGGAGGAGCTTCGCTCTCGGCCTTGAGAAAGGTGTCTGAGCCGGCAAGGGTGGCATCCTCCTTCCAGGTAGCAGCCAGCTCATAATATTGGTATAGATCTATGGGAAAGCCGTCTATTCTTCCATCCAGGCTGACGGCGTTATGCAGAATTACTCTGGGCAGCATGAATCCCCATCAGTCGCTCTTTGATTTGATCTTTTCTTCAATTTTTTTTAGCCATGCAGAGAGCCGTTTTCGCCAATTGAAGTCTCGATATTTGGCCATAGCCTCCCGTCCCAGGATGAGAACTGCCAGCCAAAATGACCCCTCCCCCAAAATAACAAGCGCGGCGGAAAGTGCAATCTTTCTTTCTGGAGAGAGAGAAGTGAAGGGCATGAGCAAAAGGCATCCGTAAAAGGCGAAGGAGGCCACAGCCAAAGCCGCGCCCAGCCATCTCTTCAGGCTTTGAATATCTTTTTTCATTGGAGGAAAGATCTCTTACATTATCAAGCGGAAATAGCTGTATTATTAAGAAGATGGCGAATAATAAAGTCCTAGCCAATATTCTATGTTATATGTTTCAAATTTTACGTCATGCCTTATGACACGCCTATAACCATCACGATCGATATCAGTAATGCGGGGGACGGGAGTCGAACCCGCGAACACCTTCGTGACAGGGTCCTAAGCCCTGCGCCTTTAACCACTTGGCAACCCCCGCGGTTGTGCCTTCCTCTGTAAGGCTTGGCCACATAAAAGTGCTGTGCTCTACTAGAACTTTGCGATCCCCTCATCATCTGCCGCAGGCCCTCAGCTTCCTCGACGCCCGGATGAGGTCTTTCATCTCCTCAGGGCTCACCTCTTGCCTGTGCTTTTGGTCCTGCCAGTCGCGCCGGAAGGGATAGAAGTACTCGTAAAGCTCCGGCTCGTCCCTGCAATAGACCACAACCCCCTGCTCTATCGCCGTCGCCTTGAGAAAGAGGGGCAAGAGCTCAAAGATGCGCACATCATAACGGCCGTCCCGTAGGTGAGATATGAACTTCCTCCAGAGAGAAGACCGGTCGGCAGCCTGGGGTGCCACAATGCACAGGTCGATGTCGCTCCTCGGCCCGGCCTCTCCTTTAGCTTGAGAGCCGTAGAGGAGCACCCCTAAAATCTGCTCCCTCCAGACGAAATCCTGCAGAAACGAGAGGTCCGCCTTCACTTTGGCGACAATATCCTTTCCAGCCATGCAGCCGCCTCATCGGCAAAATTAGATATTCCGGGAAGCAACTCCGCCATGCTCTGCCTGGCAAGCTGATCATCCCTTCTGTTGTACCGGTGAATCAGATGATTTCGCAGGCCGTTAGCTTCTTTCAGGACTTCTCTTGATGACTCTCCGAGTACATCAAGCCGGTCCAGGTTGCCGTAGTCGTCCTGGGGGTGCTCCCCAGGTCTTTACACATCATGGCCACCACATCCATGCTGGCCTCTACTGCCTCCTGGAAGGCCTTGTAAGTTGCCAGCTTTGTCTTGTCATCCGCCAAGAAATCTTCAGGACCTTCCTCATCCAGCCAGCTCTGTGCCTGCCCGGCTCTGAGAATGATCAAGTCCAGCTCATCCCGGTATCTTCCCGCCCTCTCCGGCTTCATCTGGATCCTCGTAGGATCTCAATCCCGAGATCTATCTCCCATCAGCCAGGCCATGACCGCTTTGCTGGTATGCATCCGGTTTTCCGCCTCATCGAAGACCGCACTCTGCGGGCCGTCCATCACCTCATCCGTGATCTCCTGGCCCCGGTGGGCCGGCAGACAGTGCAAAGTGATGGCCCCCTCTGCCGCCAGACCCATGAGAGCAGCATTGACCTGGTACTTGCCGAATACCCGCAGGCGCTCCGCCTCTTCGCCCTCATCTCCCATGGAGACCCAGGTGTCCGTAACCACAACATCCGCTCCCTCTGCCGCATCATCCGGCTGCGCCACAACTTTTGGCCAGCCGCCCAAACTCTTAGCCTGCTCCAGAATGCGGGCCTTTGGCTGGTAGCCCTGAGGCGATGCCACGGTGATCTCCATTCCCAAAATGGCAGCCGCCAGAATGAGAGAGTTGCAGACATTGTTTCCATCGCCGATCCAGGCGAGACGCAGCCCTTCCAGCTTTCTGAAACGCTGGCGAATGGTCTGCAAATCGGCCAGAATCTGCAACGGATGCTCCCAGTCTGAGAGAGCATTGACCACGGGCACGCCGGCATGCTGGGCGAGCTGGAGAACGGTGTGGTGAGAGTAGACGCGCGCCGTGATGCCCTGCACATAGCGGGAGAGCACGCGCGCCGTGTCGGCGATGGTTTCACCCCTTCCTAGCTGCAGCTCGCCTGCCGAGAGGTACAGCGGATGGGCGCCCAGCTCCGCCGCCGCCACCTCCAGGGAGACACGCGTGCGCGTGGACGGCTTCTCAAAGATCATGGCCAGGTTTCTTCCCAAGAGCGGGTGGCCATGCCGGCCCCGCCTGGCCCGAAAGGCCTCGGCGCTCTCCAGCAATCGCAAGATGTCCTCTTTGGAGAGATCGGTGATAGAGATGAGATCCTTTTTCATTTTCGTATCCTCAGCTTTGCATCCTTGCCTGAAGCTCGGCTATCTGGGTAATGTCCGCTTCCGATGTAAAGAGAGTGGCCTTGATGCTTTTAAATCCTGGAATGCTGCCGTCGCATACATTATCAGAGACGAGCTGATTGGACCAGGGGCTGTTATACATGAAGGCCAGACCCGGATGGGGCTCGTCCTCCGAGGTCCGGGCGGCAACTATTATGCTGCCCACCTCATTTTTCGCCAGCAGCTTCTGCCCGTCTTTAGCGCCCAGGCGGATCATGTCCTGCTTGTCCAGAATTATCAAGGCGCTCAGGTTCTTGTACTCCTCGGAAAACAGGCTCTTTCTTCCCGCTTCGTCCTGGAATATGTCGCGCACGGTAACTATGCCGACCTCTACACCCTCAGCCATTTTAAATCGCCTCCATAATGCGGTTTAAGATCTGCTCATCCGAGAGAAGCTCCGACTTCATAATGGGCTCGAACTTGATCTTTACACCATCCATGCGCACCGCCGTGCCTCCTGCCTCCATGCCGGAAAGAGCCGAAGGAATGACGACCTTGGCAGCATCGGTGGTTAAGGACCTTCTCGGATCGATGGCAATGAGCGGCTGGTGTGCCAGAGCACGAGCTGTAGCGAAAGGCAGCGCCGAAAGCGGATCGGATCCGATAGCCAGCGCTGCGTCGCTTCTCTTGGCGGCGGCTATCACGCTGTGCTCCGCACCGTGCGCCACGGAACCACCCTGGAAGGAGACGCTATTGATAAAGCCGGTCTTCTCTCGCATCAGCTCGTTAAAGCCGCGCATGTTGTAGTGCCCTGCCATGGGGATGACCTTGAAGGTGGTGACCTCATTTAGCTTGGCAAGGAGCTGCTCGAAGAGCTCCATCTTATTCTGCAGGGAATAGATCATACCCAGGCCGGGAAAGATCGCCCCCCACTCGGTCTTCTTTAGGACGCTTGAGAGCTCAATCATCTTCTTCTTGTCAGCCACCTTGGGGATCTTTCCATCCAGAACCGCCAGGATAGCCTCCATAAACTGCGCGTCGCCTCCTGGTGCTACCCGGAAGTAGTAGTTGCTGCATAGCCGCGCCGTGGCGGACTTTCGTACATCGACGACAATGCAGGTCCTTTCCTCCTCGTAGCTCTTCTGCCTCTTTTCTCCTCGCGGATAGTAAGAGAAGCGCGAGAGATGACGGGGATGGCTGCTGGAGGGATCCGACCCCCAGAAGATAGCGGTGTCGGCAAAATTTCGTACATCGTCCAAAGTGCAGGAAGGAATCTTGCCGGATAAAATGCGCTCCATCAAAATTCCCTGACAGAAAGATGAGGTGTCGTCTATGGTCGCACCTAACTTTTCCGCCAGTTTTATGCCTGCCGCCTGGGCCTCCAATGTGGAATTGGACCCGCCGTATAAGAGCGGGCTCTTGGCGTTCTTTAAAATCTCCGCCGCCTTTGCGATTGCCTGATCAATTGTCACCTGCTCTCCATCGATCATGGGCAGCGTCCTCTCTGTAAATGCTGCCCGGAAGTGGCCGTGACCCTTACGGCAGAGGTTCTTCTCATGTAGGAGTGCACCATTCTCGAAGGTCGCCACAATATCCTCGCAGAGAAGCGAGCATCCCGTGCATATTGCCATGTGCTTTTCACCCTCCTTATTCAACTAAACGAACTCGATGGCCTTGCTCGGACAGGTCGCAGTGCAGGCATTGCAGAGGGTCTTGTTCGGCCCGAAGCGCCGGCATTCTTTCAGGTTGTTGGCCACTACTACCCCGTCTTCCACTCGCAAGATGACCTTTTCGCCCTCCGGCCCTAGGCCCACTGCCGTGCGCGTGGGCTCCGCGGCCACATTGACGGGACAAGCGACAACGCAGTTGCCGCAGCCAAAACACTTCTCAGGATGTATGATCAGGCCGGTCTCCGAGGCATTCTCAAGGGGCGCCATCACCTCTCGCAGCTTTTTCAGCTTGGCCTCGTACTTCTTCTCCTCAATTAAGGGAGTGCACTCATCGACCTTCTTCTCCCGGCCCAAAAGGCCCACAGCAAAGGCCATGCAGGTGGGAAGCCCGCACTTCTTGCAGTTGGTCTTGGGCAAAAGCATATAGATCTCCATGGCACCGACCATAATCAGAACCTCAATTTGGGAAAGATATGATAGATGCTTTGTGGCATCAATTATATTTATGGTCTGCGCAAACCTTTTCATAGTTCTTGAGCCAATTGGCCTTCTTGATGCCTTTCCGCAATCCCATGGCCCTTCTGGGGCTCCTCTCCATAATACCCCTGATAATAATATACCTTATCCGCCCCCAGCCCAAGGAGATTCGTTTCTCGTCCACTCAGTTCCTGCGAGAGGGTGAGGCGGAGCGCTCCGCCGTGCTCAGCCGCCTGATCAACGATCCCCTCTTCTGGATTCAGCTTCTGGTGCTTCTCTCGCTCTCCGTTGCCGCTGCCGGACCGTATACCACACAAGCCGGTCCTGCCAGCAGTCACCTGGTGGTGGTCCTGGACAGCTCGGCCAGCATGCAGGCCGGCTCGCGTGCTTTGCAGCTGATCGACCCTTATCTGGACAAATACCAGAGAATCAGCATCGTGCTGGCAGAAAGCATGCCCCGGACCACTCTTTCCGAGGGCAGCCCTGCCGAGGCCAGGGACGCCCTGCGACGGCAGTCGCCCAAAGCCGTCAGTGCAGACCTCTCCAGCGCCATGACGCTGGCTGGCAGCCTGCTGGCAAATGACGGCGGAAATATGCTGGTCGTCTCGGATTTCATAAGCTGGATAGGCGACGATCCCGATGCTACCCGTAAGATTTTGCAGGCTGACGGAAGGGTGAGCATTGTCTTTGCCGACTGCTACCAGGGAGGCGACAACGTAGCCCTGGTGGAGGCCTGGGATGTGCCCGGACCAGGATATGTCAACCATACTGCTCTGGTGCACAACTATGGCCCGGCAAGAATGGTCCCGGTCACCATCAGAAGCCCGAACGGTGCCGCAGCCGGCCGCACGCTGCAGATGGATTCGGGAGGAGATAGCTATCTCTCTTTTACGGCTTACCCGGGAGTCAGCGAAATCTCTCTGGACCTGGAGGATGCCGTCTCCTGGGACAACCATGCCTACATTTATGTTCCCGACCTGGCCCAAAAGAGGGTTCTCTACCAGGGCCAAGAGGGACCGGCTCTGGCAGCCCTTCGCTCCCTGCCCAATGTTGAGGTGCAGACCGCCGGCGACCTCAAAGGCTTCGACCTGATCGTGCTGGCCAGGAATGCCTCCCAAAACGGCAAGCTCAATCGCTACATCGACGGCGGAAAGGTGATATTTATTGCTTCGGATCAGGAAAGCCCCGAATACCTGCCGGTGAGGGTCACGGGCGAGCTTCCCGGTCCTGCCGGCCTCTGGGTTAGAAGCGAAGGTTTTGCCAAAGGAGTGCACTTCGATGAGATCGGCATCTTCCGTTATCCTCAGGCTGTATCCCGAAAGGGCTCCACCACCATGGTTGAGGCCAATGGCCAACCCATCCTCTCCTATTGGCGCCTGGGAAAGGGGATGGTGATTTACAGCGGTCTGGAGATGGATTCCGATTTCTATCTGCGCCCGGAATATCCCATCTTCTGGTATCAGATGGTAAGCTGGATCACTGGTGCACCGGACACAGTAGAGTCCAATCGAAAGACCGGTGAGATAATTCATCTGGGTGAAACTGCCCGGATAGAGACGCCCTCAACAAATATTGCTGCGAGCACTCTGCTGCTTGATGAGGTGGGTCTCTATCGCTACCAGGGAAAGGCTGTGGCTGCCAATTTATATGATCCCAAAGAATCCTCACTGCAAAGGAATAATGTGGTTGAAGCAGGTGTGTTTGTATCGGCCAGCCGGGAGACTGTAGTGGAAGAGGACCTCTCCGACTGGATCATTGCACTTGCCGCTCTCGTCATTATTGCAGAGCTGGCAGTTATGAAGAGGAGGAGGGAGATATGATCCTGGATCTCTATTTTGCCACGCCGCAGCTTCTCTGGGCCATTCCATTCGTATTGCTCTTGGGCTTTGTCCTGATTCGCAGCAGAGCCAGGAGCAAATTTTTTGCCGCTTCCAGGCTTCTCGTCTTTTGCCTGGTCATAGCTGCTGCCGCCAATCCCTATTTTGTCGAGGTGCATACTGTCTCCTCGCAAAAGCCCAGCATAACCATCCTGGATGACCGGACAGGGTCCATGGGCATCTTTGATCCAGATGTTGCTACAAGGGTAGAGAGCTATGTAGACGCGCCCCTGCGCACCTTCTCAGGGGATGCCACGCCCCTGGGCGACAAAATCGTGCAGTACGCCCTGCCGGGCAGCACTCTTCTCCTGGTCTCGGACGGCTACAGCAATAGCGGTCGCGCCCTGGCAGACGCTCTGGCACTGGCGCGCGCCTCCAATACCACGACCTTTGCCCTCTCACTTGCCCCCCAGAGGGATGACGCGGGCGTGGAGATAACCGGGACGAATACCGCAGTTCTTGCCGGGGATTATCCCTTCAAGGTGTTGGTGCGCTCTTCCCGAGGCTACCAGGGACCGATTTCCATCTTTGCCGACGACAAAATGATCTACAGCGACACGATAGTTGCCAACAACAGTGCGTCCATCAAGATCTCCCATTCCTTCCTGGAGACTGGAAATCATATTCTTCGGGCCACTATTGCCACGGACGGGCAGCCCATAAACGACAACTACCAAAAAGCGGTCTATGTCGTCCCCAAGCCACAGGTTCTGCTCATCTCCCGCGGCAATTCACCTCTGGCTTCCAATCTCAATGATCTCTACAAATTGACGCTCGTCTCCGAGCTTCCGGAAGGGCTAGAGGGCTATAAGGCAGTAGTGCTCGATGATATCAGATACAATTCCCACCAGGGTCCACTGCAAAGTTATGTGCGCGAAGGCGGAGGGCTGGTAGTAGTAGGAGGCGAGGATGCCTATGACCTGGGTGACTACCGCAACTCCAGCCTGGAAGATATCTTGCCGGTGCGCTCCATGCCCAGCATCTTCGAGGGCGGTAAGACGCTTATCTTTGTGATGGATATCTCCTTCTCCCTGCTCACCACGCGCACGGCGGACGGCACGCCTCTGCTCGACTACGAGAAGGCTCTGGCTGCGGAGTTGCTCAAATCGCCCCATTTCCAGGACTATAAGGTAGGCCTGATAGTATTTGGCAGCAAAGCCTACGATGTGCAGGACCCCGTCCCCCTCTCCCGAGCAGAGAGCGTTCTTAGGGAGAGGATAATGAGTCTCGCACCCACCGGCACGGAGAACAGCTATCTAGATAGCGGTCTGGAGCTAGCCAGGGATATGCTCAATGTTAGCGGCGGCCAGGGTGAATTGGTAATCTTATCGGACGGAAACCTCTATAACTATCCGGAAGTGGTGGCACGCTCCATTGACCTGCTGCGCCAGATGAATCTCACAGCTCGCCTCGTGCAGGTGCAAGCCTTCCCCGGGGCGACAGGCAGATTCGATTATCTGGCTGACCAGACGGGATCAGACTACTCTGCTTTCGTTTATCCCGACTCGCTTACCACTACAATGCAAGAGCCACCAGCAGTAGCAGCACCCGAGGAGAGCAGCCTCTCTGGATATGCCGTAAATGTGGTCAATAAGAATCACTACATAACAGCCGATCTGAACTTAAATGCAACAGTTACCGGCTTTAATGATGTCACGCCCCGTCCCGGTGCCCAGCGTCTAGCGGCTCTGCCTGACGGAAAACCGGTCCTGACGGTATGGCGCTATGGTTTGGGCAGGGTAGCGGCGCTGACGGTCGATGACGGCAGTGCCTGGGCAGGTGAGCTCTATGCCAGCCCAAGCTCGCAGTTGATTTCATCCACCGTCAATTGGGCAGTAGGCGATCCGCGGCCCCAGGACGATCGCGTTGAAGCGGATGACGGATGGCAGGGTACACCCTTATCCGTCACAATAAGCAGCAATGCGCGCCCCAGCCTTTCTGGTGCAGATGTGGAAAAGGTGGGCGACAATCGATATGTAGCTACATTTATGCCCAATAGCTCAGGCATCTATTACATCGGCAATTATGGCCTGGCGGTCAACTACCCGCTGGAGTATCGAGATATTGGTTTTAATCCAGATCTTCCCCGAATGATCATGGCCAATGGCGGAAAGGTCTTCAGCGAAGCTGAGGCCCGACGAAGCCTCGTGGTCGAAGCCGGTCGTGTCAGCCGGAGAACTGTACAGGAGAGGATCTCTCGAAGAGACATTCTGCTGCTCCTGGCTCTGTTTATATTCCTGACGGAAATAATATACCGAAAGAGGGATGAGGTTCGTAGGAGAGGAAGATTTCGTGCCTGAAGCACACCATCAGATTTTAATAGCATAATCCGCTTTAACGTTGATATATTGCGGAGGTAACTGCCACCAAATGAGTTCTCAAATGTGTACCGTCTGTGGCCTTCCCACGGAGCTATGTATCTGCGAGGAGGTTGCCAAGGAGCAGCAGAGGATAGCTGTGAAAGTACAGAAGCGCAGGTATGGAAAAGAAGTGACTGTGATCCAAGGCATTGATCCTCATGAGATCGATCTTCAAGAGCTTTGCACCCATCTCAAGTCCAAGCTGGCCTGCGGCGGCACTGTGAAAGAAAGCCTGATTGAGTTGCAGGGAAACCATATTCAACGGATTAAGGAGATCTTAGTGAAAAAGGGATTCGGCGCAGACCAAATAAGTACCTGATTTCCCTGGAATTTCTTAAGGTCTACAGGCGGATTACATCGCTTGATCATTTTTATTTTAGTATATTTCTTCCAAATCCTCGATATGAGCAAAGGCATCGTCGAGCTGTTTTCGGGCTCTGCATCTCTTCTCCTTCTCGTCCTGCATGCCTCGCGCCGCCTGGGCATATATTGATTCCAGCTCCGGGGCACTGGCTAGTGTGAAGACGGAGAGCACCTTTGGATAACCTTTCTTTACCACAATTCCCTTGAATACGTGGCCTGCGCTAGCTGTGAGCCTCTCAACCTCTTTGGTGATCTCATCCACGTCCAGGTGCTCTCGTGATCCCTGAATGATGATCATGGCTCTGGCGGCGTCGTCTGCAACATTGGCAGGAAAAAGCAGATTTACCGGCTTGAGGCTGTTCTCAATGACGTCCCTAATGGACTGATTCTTGTTATCTGCCTGATAGAATCCCATGGTGCCGATTCGTAGCCCCCCATTCATCACCGTCTTGAAGTCGCCAAGATCAGTTACCGAGAGCATTTCGGAATCCAGAGACTCGATCAAGAATAAGAGACGTTTGGCGATCATGTCGTTGATCTTGTCGTAGGCGGAGGCAATATCACCGCTAAACCGCTTCATGTACTGATTGTCTGCGAGGATAATGCCCTCCGCATCAACCTCCATCAACTCCCTCATGCAGAAGGCGGCATTTTGCAGGTAGATGGACCCCTCTTCACGGGCGGGTAGAATGGCAACTGTGACAACGGTGATGTCCCGGTACTGTCTCTTCAATTCGTTTATAAGCAGAGGTGTGAAAGATGAGCCGGTCCCTCCGGATGTAGATGTTATCACAAAGGCAATATCGAAGTTGCCCCTCTTCTCGATCTCACCCATGATCACATCCCTATTATCCATAAAGGCCTGCTTGCCCACATTTCTATTAGCACCCACGCCGTGCAAGTTGGGAACATGCAGTCGATCTTTGGCCGTAGTAAAACGCAGCTCCTTGAGATCATTTATGGCCGTATTTATGGCTAAAGTCTCCACTCGACTGGGGAACTTGGGGCACAAATAATACTTGGCCAGTTTGGCGGCTTTGCCGCCCCCAAACGCTTCCTTATTTACGGCGTCCAGTATTCGATTGCCGCATTGTCCTACGCCGAGCATCAGTACGTTGAGCATGATATCAAGTCTCGCAGTATGGGTCTCTTAGTATATGTCTTTTTCTTAATATTTATACACTCTGTACCGTCGATATATCCAAGCAATGATAAGCGCAATTGGGATGATGAGTAGTAGATATTGATATTTATACTCTCGTTCCAGGACAACCACTTGCGTGCTGGCCTCCCGGATTACTGATCCGTCGCCACCGTCATAATTGACCTTGATGCGTATGGTGTAGTTGCCTGGGCTTTGGCCCAAGAGCCTGGCCGAGTAATTCCCATCTGCACCCGGCTCTATCTCAAAGAAACTCTTCTCCAGTCCCGTGACCTGCAGGCCAACGGAAGGCATGACGGTCCCATCCACTTCGATTCTTGTCGCGGATGCCGTTCCTGAATTGGTGATGCTGATGTTCAGCACGCTTTCCCTATCCAGAGCGATCGTTGTCAAGCCGGCAAGATTAATGACCAGATCTGCCTTGCTCCTGGGACTTATCAGAATGTTAAATGGCTCCGAGCTATTTGATTTTGCATTTTTCTTT
>JBFYLJ010000010.1:0-13960 GCA_041305465.1 Methanothrix sp. | reverse complement strand
GTTCTCTTAACCTCCAGCCCGGCTTGCTCGAAGAGCTGCAGTGTCTGATTTTGCAGGCTGCCCTTGGGAATGGCGATGTCTATCATTCTAATGTTCTGCTTTTTTAGAACATATTTTTGTCTTTTGCTCGGGTCTTTGTCAGCCGTTTTCAGGCTTTCGCAGCTCACAATATTTATAAATAACAACAGTAATAAACAGTTGCGTGAAGGGGGATAGGCAATTGGCATCTCTGATTATCTCTGATACTCATTTCGGTCTGGATTCATCGACTCTGAAAAGCCCGGCAAAGGTAGACCAGCTCTTGCGAGAGATATGGGAATTTGAGGGCGGCTGTGATGAAGTCGTCCTCTTGGGCGATATCCTCGATTTCTGGAGGGTGCGCCCTGAGATTGCTGTGAAGGACGCCATCCCTTTGCTAAAACGGCTCTCCTTGGAAAATCTGAAGATGCGTTATGTCGTGGGAAATCACGATCATCACCTGGTGGTACAAAAGCAAGAAGCTGAATTCATGGAAAGGGCTGCGCGCGGTGATCTGTTTCCGGTTTATGTTCCTTGCATGCGCTGGCACCGGACTTTTTGCGGCATTGACATCGAGATGCTCTATCCCACCTACCGAGCGCATTGTTGCCAGAGGTCCATTCTCTTCACGCACGGCCATCATCTGGATGGTATTCAAAATTATACTCTGCAGCTTGTGGAGAAGCTGCGCAGACTATCCGGAGAGGAGTTTCTTCCCGCCGACCTGGAGATGATGATGACTTACGCTTACGAGGGCATCTATCGTTCAGCCTGCATCGGAGAGATGGTCTCTTTCGAGAACACCATATGGAGGGCCTCCAGTCTGCTGCAGAGGATCAACGCTGGTGTCTTTTCCAATCAGCGCCGCGCCAGCGTAGAGGGTCAATATGATGCCATATTGAATTTCATTCGCGAGAGGAGCCTTGGCAAAGTCGATTGCTTTATTTATGGCGATACCCACCGTCCCGGCATATTTCAACGAAAGGGGGGACCGCTGGCCGTGAATGCGGGCAGTTTCACGCGCGAGCAGGGAAACGGCTCGAGTCTTGAGACGCCAGATACCTATATGTTTATGGATGAGAAAGGACTTGCCATAAGGCAGTTGGGCCGGAAAAGGCCTCTCTTTTTGTGCGAGCTTCTCTAGATGCCAAACCTATTTCATCCAGTATCATCAAGGCCTGTATCATGTTCGAGCCAAAAGAGGAATCCCTGGTCCTGGAGATCGTTCGCGGCTTCTTTGACATGCCATCTGAAGAGATGATGAAGATCGGCGATCAATTTAAAATGCTGCTCTTCGATCCCGAGGCAGGCAGCGAGCAGGAAGCAGTGGCCAAGCTCAAGGAGGCGCTATCTGACATGTCCAAAGAGCAGGTCTTTATGGCCGGCATGTTCGTCTCAGGATTGCTGCGCTGCAACCTTGCAGAGCAGGTCGAGCAGCAGTATCGACAGGCCATGGCAGAAGGAAAAATCGACTCCAATTGTGATTGTGTGTGATGAAAGAAGCGCTTTTGGCATGCCGGGATGATCGGGCTCTGGCAATTGAGCTGAGAAGCATCGTCGATGCCATACTGGCTGGCGTTATCAAGACGCAGGCAGATCTGGAGTCTCACAAGAGGGACGCATCAGCGCGCCTGGCCCTCTCATCGCTTCCCAGTAACGCCGATATACTCTGCCTGGCAACACCCGAGGAGCGCGAGCGTCTCAAAATGCTGGTGCGTAAGCCCACCCGCACCCTCTCAGGCGTGGCGGTCATCGCAGCCATGACCTCTCCCGCACGTTGCCCGCACGGCACCTGTGTCCCCTGTCCGGGCGGCATTCTCTGCTCTTCGGCGCAAAGCTACACCGGTCGCGAGCCGGCGGCGCTTCGGGCCACGCAGCATGACTACGATCCTTACCGGCAGGTGACAGCCCGGCTGGCTCAATTAGATGAAATTGGCCATCCTCTGGACAAGTCTGAGCTGATCATCATGGGCGGAACGATCACGGCCCGTCCGTTAGGCTATCAGCATTGGTTTGTCAAGCGCTGTCTTCAGGCCATGAATGATTATCCAGCTGGAAAAGCAACTGGCCGGGAGCGCCAGTATCGCTATCAGTCATTTGCCGATGCGGCTACTGCCAATGAGACGGCAGCAGTAAGAAACATCGGCACCACCTTCGAGACCAGACCGGACTATTGCGGTCCCAAAGAGACAATGAACATGCTCCTTCTGGGAGCGACCAAAGTGGAGCTGGGTGTTCAGAGCACCCGTGATGATCTCTTAGAGAAGATGAAGCGAGGCCATACAGTTGAAGATACCGTTTCTGCCAATCGCGCTTTGCGGGAGGTGGGTCTGAAGGTGGGCTTTCACATGATGCCTGGACTGCCCGGCTCCTCTCCAAAGGTGGACCTGGAGGTCTTTCGTGAGCTTTTCTCGGATAGCCGCTTTCGCCCGGACTACCTCAAGATATATCCTACTTTAGTGGTGGAAGGAACCGAGCTTTACCGGCAATACCAGAATGGCGAGTACGCTCCACTCGGCGACTCTGCTGCAGCTGAGATGGTATCCCGCATTAAAGAGATTCTGCCTGCCTACGTTCGCTTGCAGCGTGTCCAGCGAGATATTCCTGCCCAGCTCATCGTGGCGGGCGTCAAGAAATCCAATTTGCGTCAGCTTGCCCAGCAGTTGCTGGCTGCCCGCGGCGCTCGTTGCCACTGTATTCGTTGCAGGGAAGCGGGTCTGCGCCGGTTCTCTGCCGGGGAGGTGGCGCTAAAACACGAGGTTTACGAGGCATGCGGCGGAGAAGAGCATTTTCTGTCAATTGAAGGAGAGGACGAGACAATCATCGGCTTTCTGCGGCTGAGGCTGTCCGACCTCGCCCGAGTAAGGGAGCTGCATGTCTACGGTCCTATGCTTCCCATAGGCAGCCGGGCGGAGGGGTGGCAGCATCGTGGCTTTGGAGCGGAACTGGTGGAGGCGGCTGAGAGACTGGCAGAAGAGGCTGGCTACAAAACTCTGGAAATTACCAGCGGAATTGGTGCCAGGGGCTACTACCGGCGGCTGGGATATGAGCTGAGCGGGCCTTACATGGCCAAGCGATTTAGTGCGATTTCTGAGCACCACAACCATTAAATACCGTGCACCAAAGATAATTTGCGATCTGAGGAATCATAATATGCGTTGGCAAGGCAAATATGGAAGGAAGCCCACTGGAGGAAAGTTGATTCCCGCCAGGGGTAAGAGAAAGTCAGAGATAGGCAGAGAGCAGAGCGATACCACCATTGCCCCGGTCCGGGTTAAGAAGATCGAGACAAAAGGCGGAGACATAAAGATGCGCATGCTGCGTGGCGATATGGCCACAATTGCAGATCCCGTGACAGGCAAGTCCAAGATAGTGAAGATTGAGACCGTAAAGGAAAACAAGGCAAATTTACACTACATGAGAAGAAACATTCTCACCAAGGGTGCTGTCATCAAGACGGAAATGGGAGATGCCAGGATAACCAACCGGCCAGGCCAGGATGGCGTTATTAATGCCATACTGCTGCTCGCCGCTTAAAACCCCCTCCTCTTTTAGATGTTCATCGTCTTCCGGTGTAGTTGTGGTCGCCACCTCTACGCCCCGAAGGACGCTAAGACCAGGACATGCCCATGCGGAAAGAGAACTCTCCTTAGCAAGGTGTTGGTTTTAGCCCAGGCAGAGGACGCTTATGCTGCCGGCGAGATGGTGAGAATGCTACAGCTTGAGGGGCACGGCATGACCGGATTTAGGCAGGCTGGTCTTTAGCCGGTTCTTGGTTTTTCTGCTGTTTTGGGCATTATGGCAAAGGAGGCCCGGGTCTCTGCAAGGGGTGTGCCGTCTTCGGACTTGACAATTCCCTCCATGAAAGCTACTCTTCTGCCTTTCTTGATTACCTTAGCCGTGGCGGTGATTCTGCCGCTACGAACTCCTTGCAGAAATGAGGTGCACTCCGATATGGTGGCGATGGCAGTTTCCTCTTCAAGGACGGTGAAAAGGGCCAGAGCCATTGTCTCATCACAAAGAGCGGTAAATAGGCCGCCCTGCAGCCACCCCACGCCGTTATGCATATCGGGTCGCACAACCATGTTAAGCTCTGCTTCGCCGTTACCGTAAGTTCCGATTTCAATTTCCATCAACTGGAAGAAGGGGTTGGCATCTTTGCCTCGCCTGCGAATCTCTCTTAGATAACCCATTTCTATCAACCTCTTGGTTATTGAAAACGGATTAAAATAGATGGTGGAGATCATTGGCATTAATCCTAATGTCAGAGTTTTCGGGACTCTATGTCGAAGGCATACGAGCGATAAGATCTAATATAACAAGGAGATAGTGAAAGGGGCAGGGCCCGTGGTCTAGCTGGTTATGACATCGCCCTTACACGGCGGGGATCACGCGTTCGAATCGCGTCGGGCCCATTATCCTAAAACCATTTTTTTCTATTCGTTATTTGCCGCAGGCTCGATTAATTCAGAGCAAGAATAAGGAAACGAGTCCTGCCACTACCGTTGGAAGGAAGATCAATGCCATCTTGTTGCCAAACTCTCTTGTTCCCAGCACATAAGCTATGCAGAGCTTGACGAGAGTATTGGTTATGGCGGCCAGGCTGATTGTAGTAACAGCCACAGCTGCAACGACATTCGATTTGGCCAGGGAGGCCATGGTTAGAGCAATGGCGTCTACATCAGCCAGACCGGAGACAACGCCTGTAGCATAAATTCCAGCATCGCCGAAGTAGATATTGGCCAGCTTGGAGATGATTAGTACAAAAGCGAAGAACGCTCCAAACTTCAGGGCCGGTATGATGCGAAATGGGTCCTTCACCTTTACATCTCTTCCCAGGGGGGCATTCTTTCTCACCAGCACATAGGCCAGCGCCGTGCCCACGAGCGTCATGAGCAGCAGATTGGGTAGAAGGGCAAAGAAGAGATCCCTGTTTATTACCAGTACTATGAAGAGAATTCTGGGGAACATGGTGCAGCTCGCGATGGCCGTGGCGAAGACCGCAGAGGGCATTATCTCGTGGTTCTCTCTAACTTCCGCTGCCATAGATGAAGTGACGGCTGTGCTGGAGACCAGGCCGCCCAGTATGCCCGTAAGGCCGAGCCCTCTCTCTGCACCCAGGATGCGGATCGCGATGTAGCCCGCATAGCCAATGAGGCTGACCAGCACCACAAAGAGCCAGACCTGGCGAGGGTTGAGCACACCCCAGGGCCCCAGGGGTGTCTCTGGCAAGAGCGGGTAGATGACCAGGGCGATTATACCCATCTTCAGGGTATCGAGCAGATCCGTCTCGCTCAGCACTTCTACATAATGATGAGTGATAGTTCGCGTGGCCAGGACCCAGGTGGTCATAATCGCCAGAGCTACTGCCAGCAGGATGCTATCTGGAAAGCCGGAGAGCATTCCCAGGGCAAAGGTGACTACAGCTGCCACTGCTGCTGTGAAATCGACTCTGCCCAGAGTGCTGATAGAAGACGCATATCCTACAGCCACGAGGATGGTGAAGGTGGCCATGGACGCGATGGCAAAGCCGGGGCCAAAATGGACTGCCAGGGTGGAGCACAGCGACCCCAGCAGGGCGATCAAGACGAAGGTGCGCAGTCCCGCCACGCCCCTGACCTTATCCTCAACCAGCCGGCGCTGGCGCTCTGTGCCTATGAGGGCGCCAATGAGCAGAGCGATGAGAAATGGGTAGATATCGGCAAAGTCCATTGCGCATTTTTTGTTATTCACTGGTTAATAGCCTTTGCCAGGTCGATACAGTGGTTGAGATCATTTCCTCAAGATGGTAGCGAAGAGATCAATCGGCCAAGCTTTTAATGCAATGCACATAATCTCTCATCAAGATGGACCGTCAAAGAGTTGCGACCTGCATTTTTCTTTTGGAGCAGAAATATGGCATACCCCATGCAGATGAAAGGGATCCTGTGGATCTGCTGGTCATGACCATCCTCTCTCAGAACACCAGCGATACCAACAGCTTGCGGGCCTTTGCCCACCTGAAAAGCACTTTTTCCGATTATGAGATGATCCTGCTTGCCCCGGATGACGCTGTGGCGGATAGTATTCGAGCGGGTGGCCTGGCAGAGATAAAGTCCCGGCGCATAAAGGAGGCGCTATCTAAAATCAAACAGGATGCAGGAACGATATCCCTTTCCTTCCTGGCGGAAATGGAAAAGGACGGTGCCATGGCATATCTGCTATCTCTGCCAGGCGTGGGGCCCAAGACGGCGTCCGTGGTTCTTCTCTTCGCCTTTTCCATGCCTTTCCTGCCGGTGGACACGCATGTCTATCGCGTATCGCGCCGGCTGGGGCTGCTGTGTGAGGATGTCAGGCCGGAGAAGGCGCAGAGCATTTTGGAGCAGATAGTTCCGGTGGAGAAGTATCTTTCTTTGCATCTGAACCTGATAACGCATGGCCGGCTCATTTGTCGGGCACGAAATCCCAGGCACCAAGAGTGCGCTCTGCGAAGCTGCTGCGACTATTACTTGCATGGCCAAAAGCCTTAAATGATAGTAAAAACTACCCCCAATCCGCGCTCCTGTAGTGTAGCTCGGCCAATCATGAAGGACTCTCACTCCTTCGACTCGGGTTCAAATCCCGACGGGAGCATAGTTTTTATTGGTCTGAAATTTGTTTTCGCGTTTGAATGCAGTTTTCTTGCAAGATTGGCAATTGGGAAAATGCTAGCTACCCCAATTTTTGAAATAGTATGAGGTGCATTTATCATCCGTAAGTGGTATAGAATACTTAGGATCTGAGGGAGTAATTATGAGAAGAAATTTACCTATAATCTTAATATCCGTCTTACTGCTATGCTGCTCAGCCGTTCAAGGAGCAGAGAAAAACACCTTGCGAATAGATGGACCGGATGGCTGGACGAAGCATCTGGAAGTAGCCCAGGGATCGACCGCTTATCTTGTGGTCCTGACAGCAAATGAAGGCGACGGCACACTTTATGATCACTGCCCAGATGGAAGCGCTCACAAGTACAACCATTACTTCCTGGGCTACGACCGTCTGCCTTTCTACGCAAACACACCGGGACGGCATGTATTGTCCTATGTTATAAATAGCCTGGAGAGCAACTCGGTGGCAATTGATGTGAAAGGCACTTGTGCCCCTTCACCTTCGGCAGGCCCTCAAATTTGTGTTATGCCTCAAGTGAACATTCGCGCAACATCCACCTGCGTTGTGCCTCGCCTTCCGCCTGTATCCCTCTCCCGTGGGGTATCGAGTTACCCGATGATGCTTGAGTACCGTCCAGTGGGTGCTCATATCATGAATTACCAGAATGGAATTATCATCCCCAAATCTGCTTCTCAATATCATTTCGGCAAGGATTTCTCATTAGGGACGATCGATAACAACTATCCTGGCACGCCATTTCTGCTCCAGTATCTTTCCGATCCGTAAAACTTGTTTGAAGAGCAGGCGCTGTTTGGCCGCCTCCTCTTCTTTTGTTTCCCTTTGCAAAAAAGACTATTGTATGCCATCATGTGCAAGGCAGCCAGTCAACGCTGATGGCGCCGCAGGTAGAGTTGCCCCAGAGTTGGATGAACTTCTCGACGGAGAAGACGCCGGTCAGGTCCTCAACGGATCTGCCATACACTGCATGGCGGCCCTTGAGTTGACTGTCGGCTTCCGGGTCCCTGGAGATCCAGCCGATGTGGGCAACACCGATTACATTGCTGTTCAGGTTGGCCTCGATGACACCTGTACAGCAGGGCACAGGTGGATACAGAAGGTGGAAAGAGCGCTTCTTTTGTTCGTCCCATACCTGAAAACTAATTGATGCGTTTTTGTTCGCATAATTTCTAGTTTTGACCTCAGAGTTCCTTTGCAGGTGCTCGGCATGGGTGTACATCTCTGTCATAACGGCACCGATCCTGTAGTTTTGCACACACAGCTTATCCATCCATTTCTGGTCGTATGCTCCGGTCTGGTATGAAACGGGCATATACTCGAATTCTGCTTGCTTGGTATAATTGATACAATCCATGGGACCAAAGCCGGTTGGCCATTGACGGTACCTGAATTTGATGTGATATGGGAGGAAGTCATCCCAGTAAACCGGCGGTCCCCATGGACCGAAATCATCGATGTAATTTCCAGGATCATCTGGCCAATCAAGCTCATCTTCATCATCCTTCCACACGATCAATTGCGCCAACCAAGGCCCACCGCATCTGCTGCCGATCTGCCTCTCCGCCTCCAGCTCAACCATATCTGTGATAATGTTGCCGCTGCCGGATTCCATTTCAACAAGCTTGGATCCATTAAATCCATTCTGAGTCGAAATAATCTTCTCTGTGTTTTTATATCCTACACCCTGGATTGATGCCTTTTCGTACATATAGTTGGCAGCACCGACCATTCCTATCATAGATATAGCCAGTACTATGCATATTAGTGATCGCTTATTCGTTTCATTCCCTCCCCGAGGATCTCATGTCTATTATTTGTGATAATTGATTCCGGATAAATCTTCATCTCATCTTCTTTTTTCCTTGCAGTTTCCTCGCAAGAGGCAGACGATCCCTGCTGCAAGAAGAACGGCGATGATGCCTGTCAGGAAGATGCCGTCGAATACTCCGGCACCGCCGATGGAGAGGGTCAGAGGCCTTGTCTGGTGCAGCTCCAGTGGGGAGAGGGCAGGCAGCATTCCCGGGGTGAGCAGACTGAGCAGGTCGGCTCCAATCAATGTTCCCAGAGTGCCGCTGATGTAGGCCAGGGGCGGAGCGCGGCGAAAGCCGCTCGCCAGGAGCAGGCCCATAGCAGCGGCTAGAAGGGGCGAGAGCCAGACCGGCAGGACAATGCCCTCGCCTGCAATGGCCTGGGCTGCCCAGTAGGTGATAGCAGCTACCACGGCCATGCCCAGCAGGGCCTTTTTAAGGCTGGCCTGGCCGCGCAAGAGAAGGTGGGCGGAGATGAGCAGAGGTATGATGCACCCTCCCAGGTTGACCGCCAGGTAGAGGGGATGAAATGTGGTGGCCGCGTCCTGAGCAGTCAGGCTCATCAAAGAAACATACCACTGCGGATAGGATGATATGGGATCCTCAATGAGCTGAAAGTCCACCAGGCTTCCCAGGATGGAGCCGAAGACGGCCATGGTGGCGTGCCAGTGGGAGAAGCCCACCATCTCAAAGGCCGTCTCGGAGAGGCGAAGAAAGAGGTAGACGATGATGAGGGGCGCGACCAGGATGAGCAGCAAGATGACGACTGTCAGCGGCAGAAAGAGAAGTTCGAACAAGGCTTTGGCACCCGCAAATGAGTTATCATTGATAGTTAATAGAGCTTTGCAGGGTGTTTACAGATGACTATCCTTACCGGCAGCGAGGCGCAAGGCCTTGTGGAATCCATGATCGACCCAAAGACGCAAACACAGATGTGCGGCATGGAGCTGACGCTGCAAAAGATCGAGCGCTTCACCTCAGCCGGAGCGGTAGCTTTTGATAACAATGAGAGAGTGCTTCCTCAGACTGAGCCGATCGATTTCGACTCATCCGGCTGGATTGATCTTGCCGCTGGCTCTTATCTGGTGACCTTCAATGAGATCGTGAACATTCCCCGTGATGCAGCCGCCCTGGCCCGTGCAAGGTCCACTCTTCTGCGCTCTGGGGCCAGCCTGGAGACTGCCCTCTGGGATCCGGGCTACCGGGGACGCAGCCAGAGCCTGCTGGTGGTCTACAATCCCCACGGACTGAGGCTGAAGAAGAACGCCCGGCTCATGCAACTGGTATTTCTGCGGCTGGGAAAAGAGGCGGATCAGGTTTATTCCGGGAAATACCAGGGGGAAAACATCTAAAAATAAATGGGCTCGGCCTAGCTGATGACCAGAGTCTTGATGATCTGGGTAGTATTATTCCTATCGAGCAGCGATACCATTACCGCAAAGCTGGGTCCATCCAGATTCCAGACAGCTATATTGTAGGTGCCGCCAATCATCTCGATGCGTGCATCCTTGGTGCTCAGGGTATGAACGGTCACGTTGTTTCCCTGATGGTCTACAGCCGTCCAGTTGCCAGTTTCTTCGTCGCCTCTGGCCTGCATACCAGAGATTCCTCCGATCAGCAAGAGCTCGGAGAGTGCATCATGGCTCATCCTGCTCAGGATATCATCATAAACGCTCATGACGGAGATGAATGCCGCCCCGGCTGCTGCGGTGTTATTGATCAGGAAATCCTGTCTGACCATCCCATTATCACTGGTGTTGAATTCGCCCCGGTCTATCTCGAAGCTTGGAGGGAGATCCAGAGAAATGGTCTTTTCCGTGACGATAAAGGACTTTGACTCCAGGGCCACGCCGGGCAAGGCCAGGCAGGCCAGGAGAAGTATGGCCGGTACAAGTATTGCAAATGGCTTCATTTTATCACTCCAAAGCGCAGATGTCAAGCACGACATTTACGCTCTTTGGATTATGAAGGCATGATATTTATATCAAATGAGTCTAGATCAGGAGCAATTATGGCAAAGAACTCCGCTTTCATCCCCGGTCCGAAGACGGGAGACTTGCTGCACTATCCACTTCAATCCGGCAAGTTAAAAGCAATTCTAATCGCATTATTATTTATCTGTTTGGCCGCCAATGCTTCTGGTCAGGGCTACATGGGCACTGTGAGCACCGGTACAGGAATAATTCCCGCCCTGACTGTGGGCAAAGGCTCGATTTCAGCCTCCGATGTGGGCAGCATCTCATCGCAAGCAAACCTCACGGGAAGCTGGTCTCTTGATTTGAAGGGAGCCGGGATCAGGCATTTTGATTTGCAGATGTATCAGGAAGGCGACCTCGTTCTTGGTGCGGGCCGCAGCCAGGACCAAAGCGGCCAGGCTGTGACTGTGACTGCGGCCGGATCTGTGGCCGGGGACAGACCTACCATATTTATATCCATGATTGATGGTGGGCAGGTATTTCGGCTCAGGCTCTCCGTATCTGGAGAAGCTCTTGCGGGAGAATATGACTGCATTTCCCAAACGCAATCAAGCGAGTCCGGAATGGTGACTGGCCGCATAACTTTAGCGGCCAAGAAGAGCCCGGCGACAGCGCTTGGCAAGAGCGTTAATCCCAGTGCAACCACGGGTGCATGGGTGGGAAAGGCCACGCAGAGCATCAACAGATGAGGGATTCAGGACGAGATATACATCCACAAGAGCGTTATTTTTGACGAGAGGCATTACTGCATTATTGATAATAGTGCTTGCGGTCGGCCATCCGGCAGCTGCAAAGTGTTGTTCATTGGGCGGCGGAGCATCCTATGACTTTCTGGGGGACCCGGCCATGGACATAGGTATGGATAGCTATGATCAATTTCTCAGCGAGGAGCCAGCTGTCCGTGTTGCGGCAGTTCCTGATTTGAGAGAAGCGGCAACAAGCCATATCCTCCTTAATCTGTCAAATAATAGCAGCATCTACCTTCTTCTTACATTGGCCGGGGGAAGCTTTCTTGGCAAGGAAAATGTTACTTCGGGCAATGTTGCCAGGCAGGCGGAGGCTGTAGGAAGGCTTCAAGGAAACAAACTCACTCTTGATGCAACTGCCTTGGGCGGGGAGGTCTACAAATTTGGCCTGGCTGCGGAAGGCAGCACAGTTATGGGAGACTGCGACTTGCAGATGCCTGATGGGAAGCGACAGAACGCAACTGTAGAAGGCAAGTGGGAGATCTGAAAGCGCCTCAGGCGCTCTCTGCCCCTGCCATTCTTGCCGAAAAACCGTGTAATTCATCACTTAATTTTACATCTCTCCTGCCTTCGATCCAGGGGAAAATCTCTTCATGAGGCGCTTCATATTCATCTTGCCCGCCCCGCCTCTCATGCCTTTGATTGCCTTTTGCATGGCCTGATGGGATTTGAGAAGCTCACGAACCACCTCCGGGGTGGCGCCGCTGCCTCGGGATATGCGCTTGATACGTGAGGCGGTTATTATCTTTGGGTCATCCAATTCATTGGCAGTCATGGAGTCCATGATCACACGGTATTTGTCCAGGCGGTCTTTGGTCATCTGATACTCTTTATCGGAGAGTTCCAGCCCCAGGCCGCCCATGGGCAGCATCTGCATGATTTGCTTTAAAGGTCCCAGCTTGTTCATGGCCTCCATCTGATGGTACATATCTTTCAAGGTGAACTTGCCCCGCATGAGCGACTCAACGTCCACCTGAGTATCGGTCTGCACCTCCTGGGCTCTCTCGATAAGAGTCTTGATATCGCCCATGCCAAGCATTCGGGATATGAATCGGTCCGCTTCGAACTTTTCAAGGTCTGCAGGCGTCTCTCCCATGCCAATGAAGGCCACGGAGGTCTTGGTCTCGGCCACAGCTGAGAGCGCTCCACCGCCTTTGGCTGTACCGTCCAGCTTGGTTATGATGACGCCCGTGATCTGTACTGCTTCGTTAAAGGCGCGCGCCTGATCGGATGCCTGTTGGCCCAAAGCGGCATCCATCACCAGCAATTTTTGCTCGGCATTGACCACGGCGTGAATGTCCTTCATCTCCTGGATAAGATCGCCCTCCAGAGCATGCCTGCCAGCCGTATCGACGATTCGAACGTCATATTTCTTGGCGGCCTCCAATCCTGCTCTGGCCACCGCAGGAGCATCGGGATTGCCCTTGTCTCCATAAAAGAAGATTCCTTGCTTTTCGCAGAGCGCTTTTAGCTGATCATAGGCACCAGCGCGAAAGGTATCTGCACAGATGACTGCCGTTCTTAGGCCCTTTCGCTGAAAGAATGTGGCAAGCTTTGCCGCCGTGGTTGTCTTTCCCGATCCTTGCAGGCCCACCAGCATAATGTTCTGCTTTTTCAGGGAAATGTCACTGCCGCGGCCCACCAGGTTGATCAATTCCTGATAGACGATATTGATGACGTGCTCGCGCGGGTTCATGCCCGCAGCCGGCTTTTCGTTGATGGCTCTCTCTTTGATGGTTGTGGATAGCTGCATAACCAGCTTCACATTCACATCCGCCTGCAGAAGCGCCCGCTGAATCTCCCGCACGGCATCGTCTACTAAAGCCTTGTCTATCTTATTCGCCGACGCAATCTTTTTTAGAGCGCTGCGCAGCGATCCGCCCAAGTTTTCCAGGACCATAATGCTTCAGGCACGAAGAGGCTGGCAAACCATATAAAAATGTTCCTTGTGGAGGGTGGAACGTTGATGGAAAATAAAAGGAAATGCAGTCCTAATGGTGATAAAGAGAATAATTGACCTGACCTCGCTAGCCAAAGAATAGTCCGTAGCCGAACTGAAGAAAGCTGGTGCTAGAGAGAAGGGCCTTTATCTTGGCGTTTGCCAGCCAGCTTTTTCCCTCAAAACGAATTTGGCCTGCGTCCGTCTGTTTCTTAAACGCAGCTATTCGATCCTTCGATTTTACTACCTCGTTTAGGGCACTTTGTGTGGTGGTTACTATGATTGTGGGATCGCTAATACCTCCCTCAACGGTTTTCTCGATCTTTGCGCTCACCATATCCATACCCACACGAAATACGCTACCATCATCTCTGGTTACGATGATGTTGACCTTCTCGCTGCCTATCATGCTCTTTAAGACAGTAGGAACATTATTAATCTGATTATTATAAGTATTTATATAATTTTGTGTAGTCGGCATGTCAAATGAAAACGCATCCACAAAAGAGATGGAGAGCATCATCAGAACTACTATAGGGAGGATCGTTTGTCTTCCAACAGGCACCCGCATAATACATCCATCGTATTGATTAGATATATATCTTATCTCCACAGAATCCTTTAAGTACAATCTTTTCAAATAATAGTTTATGGATGTCCTGGTGCTCTGTATTGACCGCGACAATGATTTAGGCCGCAAGGGCGGAGTCATAAGTCCGGTTGTGGGCAGGCAGGCCAATATCGATGCCGCCCTCAAGCTGGGCTTAGCCGACCCAGAGGATTCGGATGTCAATACAATCTTCGGAGGCATAAAAGTCTTGGATG
>JBFYLJ010000009.1:0-8158 GCA_041305465.1 Methanothrix sp. | reverse complement strand
AAAGAACATTGCTACTCTTTTAATAATCTCACCCCATTAATCCTTTTAGGTTGTACTTAACTAAGTTTCAAATATATATATACTTTTTGGTGTTTTTTATTGGAAAATCATAGATTTATAGGGCTATTCTAATTAGAAAATTTTACATAAAATATGCCTTGCTTATAATATGGTACCAATTGCAGGTATCGAAATATAGCATTGATTGCGCATCAGAGACCATTCTCTGGTAGAAACTGCTGCAATAAAAAGATATAAAATATGAATCAAATACAATTTAAGCGGAGAAACAAAGCTGCTGCGTTAGGACTGATAAAAGTGATGATGCAATTTTTGCATCATTTCAACTTGATACCAACCTCTGGCGGGCAGACTATGATCTGCACCGGCTCGATGATGATATTGGAAGTGGCCACAGCACTTCCTCCTTGTATCATATTAATAGCGCTGACAGATATGTCATGAACATCTATGTTCAAATAATTTCCTGCATTATGCATCTTGCTATTATCAGGCGCTATGCCACCAATGCCATCATCTCTTGGTGACTTATCTGTTGATTCATAATTATCTATGCCGTTAACGCTAATATCCTGAGAGTTCACGAGTACCTGTTCGTCCGGATCTGTCTTCTGGGAATCCTTAAAGATCACATCTCTTTGTACTTGTGAGTTCATTGCTGAAAGATCTTTCACATTTGCGGTTGGATTGTTGCCATCCATCACGATCTCTTCCTTTTTGAGAGGTGTCGATGTAGAACCTGGTATATTGGGCCGCACATGCATATCCTTGCAAGACCAGGGAAAATTGATTGTCTTTGCACCTACTTTGAGCATTCCCAAGTTGGGACTCTTTTGACCTTGATCTTCCAATTTGTCAAGCTGTTCTTGGGCACTTGGCTGCTGCAAAGCTGTGACAGGTATCAAGATAATGCAGATAAATAGAAATCCCACCAGCATCATGCTAATGGGATTTGTTGGTGTCCTCATTTCGGTCCTCACTGAGATCGCAGACAGGAGCTACTGCTGATTGGCTACGATCTTTACATTGTTGGTGGCTGCTGCGAATCCGAAAGCCATAGCCTCCCTATTTCCTACTTTGATCTGATCTACATTGACCTTGATGCAGGTATCCGAACATCCGATTGGAACCGGGTCTGTTAGAGGATCATCATCATCATCCCATAGACATGGTGCACACGCACCGGAATCCTGGTTCTTCTTGATCTCCAAGTTATTTGTGGCAGTTGCTATAGGGACCTTTTGCCAAATATTGCCAAATGCCAGTGCTTTATCATTGCCCACAACCAGAGTGTCTATATTGGTGTCTTGAGCCTCTGGGAACCTGATAAGGGATCCTTCAGTCTCAAAAATCCCTGTTCCGAGGATATCTACACCGCCGCTTCCAGCCAAGCCATAATTACCCTGCGCCATGGCAGGAATGGATAATATGGCTATAGCCAATGCCAATACAACGCCTATTTTCTTGATAATCTCACCCCATACATTCTTTAATATAGACGGATGTTCGCATCTATAGTATTTATATTTTTTGGTAAGACATACAAACTGTGTTATGACTTGTAACTCATAAGCTTTCAAATATTACTTAATTATCATGATTGTATCTACTGTAAATAACTAGATACCACCTATTCACTGTATTAATATGTATTTATTTTATATAGTTTAAATCAATAAATTATTATGATTATAACTGATATTGTCACGACTATTTGCTTAGAGAATTTATGGTGTAAGGAAACATTAGAATTTAAATATTGGTAAAGTAAAATTATTAATCAGCTTTCGTTGAAGATCAGCTTACGGATCTTCATGGTAGCCAGATCGACAATAGGCACCACTGCTGGCATGGGCTGAATGTTCATTTTCTTCTGAAAATCAGTCTGAGACTGCCAGGTTCCGCTATTGATCACAGCCACGCCTTTGTACCTGGCAATGCCCACGGTATGAACATGTCCACAATGCAGTATAGCCGGTGGCCGGGATATAACATAATGGTCTTCGTGCTCGGGTGCGATGGAGACGCGACCGCCGTAGATCGGAGCTAGATGCCGCCTTCTCAGCATCTCGATCATGGCCTTCTCCGGCGCGGCATAAGAGATGCCGGGCAGGCGCAAGACCAGATCATCTATGCTTCGACCGTGGTAGATCAAGACCGATACCCCGCTCAGGGTAACCCAAGCGGGATTGCCTACAAAGAGCATGTCTTTTCGGAAATACCGTTGTATATCTTCTGGAAGAGCGGGTTGCGGTTCTGCCTGACGAACAATATCGTGATTACCGGGAGCAATGATCACTTGTATGTCCTTTCTAATGCCGTTGAGCCACTGTGCCGCGGCTTCGTACTGGTCATATATGTCCATGATATCCAGATCGTTTTGTTGACCGGGATAGATGCCAATGCCGTCCACCAGATCTCCCGCGATCACTATGTACCTTACCTGAGAAGCCAGGCCGGAGGCGTCTTCCACCTCGCCGTTCAGCCAATGCAAAAATCTCTGCCAGGCATCAGCCATGAAGTACTTGCTTCCTACATGCAGATCCGAGAGCATAAGAGCAAAGCCGCTTCCGTTTTCCAGAGGAGCTGTTTGGTTGGGCATATCCGGCCAGAGCAAAGACTTGACAAAGAGCCTTCCGTTGCCATCGGAGATGCCTGTAACCCCAATGACTTCATCCGTTATAATGAGACTGGATTGCTCGAAAACCTCAGCATCCTTTTGAATGACCGCCGTTATCATGCCGGTGGGATCCTCCAGTTCGATTACGCGATTTCCTTTGCTGGTGGTCTTAACATCCATGACCATTCCGATTAGAGATACCTCTCGACCGGTTGTGCTCTTGCCCAGGGATTCGATGGGCCGGGAGTTGAGACGTCGAGAGAGAATCTCCCTGATCTTTGAGAATCTATCGCGAAAATAGTGCACAAAATCATTGTAATCACCAACGCATGTAGATCGGCCGGTTATGTCGCATTTCAGTTTTGCAGACGAATCCTGCAAGCATGGAAACGATGCAGTTGGCTGGGGAGATGGGCCTGGCGATGACAATGGTTGATTGGATGGAGAGGATGGATGCGGGGTGGAATATATGACTGAAGATGAAGGAAAAGGCAAAGAAGGCGAGGACTGTGCAACCTTTGCAGAGTATGTCCTGATTGCAGCGTCTGATTCAATATGGCATGATACCATGGATGTCCCAATAACTGCCACGGACCTATCTGCGCAGCTGATGATACGTCGTAGCAGGTCCTCTTTGCTGCCGGGATAGCGGCAGATTATCTCCAGAGCTTCCGGCTCCAGTTGATAACCTTGCTCGGCCAACCTTTGCACTATATCTTGGCCAACTCGGGGGCGGGCGGCGCGCGGTGATATCTGCTGCATCGAAAGGAGTATAAGAGCCTACCAACTGATAAATCTGGTTGATGAAGATCGTAGAGTGGTTTGACAATTTGCCTCTTCCGGGCCTGGTCAAGGACATTATTTTCGTGGTTGTGGTAGTAGGTGGCATATCCCTGTTATCTCAACTTGTGTTGGGCCTCTGGACGCCTATGGTTGCCGTAGAGTCAGGAAGCATGGTGCCTAACCTCAATATTGGAGATATAGTAGTAGTCCAGGGGGCATCGCGCACGGATGTGACTGCTTGGGATGAGGCCGAGAAGACCGGCTATACTGCCTTCAATAATCCAGGTGATGTCATACTGTACAGGCCCTATGGCAAGGCTAGCTTGAATCTGCTAGACCAGTTCAAAATGCTTCTGGGATTTGCGCCCGGCAAAGATAAGGCCACGCCAATTATTCATCGCGCCCTGCGTCATGTGAAAGAGGGAGAGGCCATGTGGGAGGACGGCCCAGCAGCGCCGTTCTCCGGCTACATCACTAAAGGAGACCATAATGAGGTGATCGACCAGATGGCAGGTCAAATCTTCGGCACAGCCAAAACATCATACATCGAGACAAACCGGGGCGAGATTATGGATGTAGGCAGTGATGTATACCTGGATAAGAAGACGGGGCTGATCATTTATAAGACCGAAAATGGCACCTTTGTTGGGGAAGGAATCAGCTTCCTCACACCTGTAAAGGATGAATGGGTAATTGGAGTGGCAAGAGCCAAGATCCCGCTGGTAGGCTACGTCAGGCTTTTGCCCAACATAATCTTCGATGAGGTTAAAAAGCTCATAAGCTAGCTTGAATGGCAAAATGGTCCTGGTGAAAGGGCAGAAGATCCAGGACCGGCAAGAGATCCAAACCCTGCAGATTTCGTATCTCCGCTTGAAGAACTACCTGCGGGCTCGCAGTTACATCCACAGAGCGTGTCTTGAGCATGAGGATAAGCTCGCCGCCCGGCTTTAGGTAGCGAGCGCAGTTTCTGGTGGCAATTTCAGCTTGATTTCGCTGAGAGACATCCTGGTAGACCAGATCTACCGGCTCGACAAGAGGTGCATACTCTTCAGGCCGGGCTGCATCGGCAAGAATGGGCACTATGTTTTTGCGTCTCTCGCAGAGCCGGATCAGATCGCGCATGGAACGGGGCGAGAACTCCACGGCATAGACCAGTCCATCGCGAACGATATCGCTAACATGACTGACTGTGGTGCCCGTGGCCGCTCCCAGATAGAGGACTTTTGCATCGTGGGCCAGTGCAGGTGCAGGTCGCGTGCTTCGACCTTTGAGCAGGAGAGCGGCGAGCTTGGAGCGGAAAGGGTCCCAGAGCCTGTAGTCTTCCAGGATGCGTTCTCCATAAACAGGTACCTCGTCATCTGATCTGGTTGCCAGTCTCTTTTGACCCTCGGTCTCTAAGATGAAGACACCGGGAGAAATTTCCAGAGAAATCATGGAAATTAACCAAAAGTTGCTGGTTACAGCTCTTTTCCCATGGAGGTCGTTGTGAGTTTGACGTGCTTTACGCCCTTTAGCGACATCATCTTCTCAGCGGCCTTTCTCACATCCTGACCCTCGCCTCGCAGAACGATAACTTCCAGGCAGTTATCGTGGTCCAAATGCACATGCAGGCTGGATTGGATAATGCTTCCTGCTTCATGCTGAATCTCTGTTAGGTTGTCCACCAGCCCGCGTTGACCATGAGAATACACGAGAGTTATGACCCCCACTCTCTCACCCTGCACATCGCTCATCCATTAGTAATGGACGATGTAGTTTCTTATGGCATCTCTGATACCCTCTGAGCGCGATGAATAACCGCGGTGCAGGATTATCTCATCAAACCGGGAGAGCAGCTTCTCCGGTAGCGAAACACCGATCCTCATTAATTCTTGTTCCATATATAATCGCGGTCAATATACCAATGTTATTTAGTAATAAACTTAATGGAGAAAAAAGACCATAAAGGTTTTCCCTGGGCAGTATGAGAGATTATGGTAATATGTCAGATATAGCTCTTATTGGCGAGAGGACCTTCCTCTATGAAAAGCTCTTCGCTGGTTTAGGAGTAAGCTTTCAGTTTCTCTCCCCTGCCATCTTGGGCAGCCCATTTCTGCCCAATTATAAGATGATCATGATTCCCACGGGCTTTGCAAATCCTGATTACTCCAAGACGCTGCCGTCGCTGCGGAGAATGAAGTCGAATATTTCCAATTTTATTCAGAATGGAGGAGTTTTGACCGTCTTCGGCCCAATGGTGCCCGATCATGACTATGACTGGTTACCCTTATCTCTGCGCTACATCTGCGAGCTATCCTCACCGACCATTTCTCCGTCTGTTGATGAGTGCTCCTGCTTGCTTTGCACCAGCACACCGGAATGTGACGGATACCTGATTGCAGGAGAGGGCTTCAGGGCCATCTTGAAAGACGAGAAAGGAAGAAGCATCCTGGTCAGAGCAAATTTCGGAAAAGGGCTGATCGTGGCCACCACGGTACACGAATTTCCTGCCGCTGAGTATATAAAGTGGTCATTGAGTCAGGCGAGGCCCGCAAAGCTTTGAGGTGATGAGCATCCTGCAAGAAGAAATGCCTGCAAATGAGTATCTTCCATTAAAAAAGAAGAGCAAGCTACGTGAAGAGATCGAAGGCTTGCTGAAGGAGAAAGGAATTACGTTTGAAGAGCGGATAACAGTTATGAGCCTGGATACTGGGGAAACCCATTATTTCGATGATTATCCGCAGGCCCTGCAGTTTCTCAAAGAAAAGAAAGGACGATGGTACCTGACAACGCCGGGAATCAGACGCACGGTATGACAGGTGATACTGCAATGATGAATCAAAAAAGAGGTGCCCCAAAGGACTCCTCTTCCAATTCCATCAACTCTATCCAGGTCGATTTGCACTGGCAGTCTAGGTTTTGCAGTGGTGCGACGTCCTGGGAAAGGGCATGAGTTCGAATAGCCTCGGCCACACCTTCATCACAGGCTCCACAGTTATGCGGGCCGCGCCTGGTGCCTGCACCCACAGTATCGCAGACGATGGGGCCAGGCACGCTCTTTAGCACCTCCAGAGCCGACCAGAGCCAGGGAGGACGAAACTCGCCTCGCTCCCACATGCGCTCCACCACGGTATTGCGTTGCACGTTGCAGAGGTTAAGAGATAGGATATCCGCGTGGCTGCGGGCCGCCCGGGCAGAGGCTATGGCATCTCTCATGGCCTGGCCTTCTGAGAGCAGTGGCGGCTTGAGCAGCAGGTAGGCCTTGACTCGCCCGCCCAGTCTGTGCACAGTTTCCGAGGCTTTAGCAAAGTCCTGGAAGGAGAAGCCCTTGCGAATGGCCTTCTCCCGGATGAGGTCGTTTGCCGTCTCAAGACCGATGGCAAACTCAGTAGGCAAATGGCACAGGCAAATCTCGACCGTTTGGGGCGTTACATATTCAGGTCGGGTCTCGATGACCAGCTTCTTGATTCCCAGGGCCTCCAGCTTTCTTAGGATCTCATCGCGAGCCTCGACAGGCATCTCGTCAGGATCCAGGAAGCTGCCGCTGGTGTAGATCTTTACCACGGAGACATCCGGAGAGGACCTCTCCAGAGCGTACTCGAACTGGGCGATCAGGTCTGCGGCGCAGGCGGGCGCTCCCTCCCCGGCAAAGCCGCACATGGTGCAGCGGTTCCAGCGGCAGCCCACTGTGCGCAGGATCACAGTCAACGATTCAGCCGCTCGACCGTCTGCCAGGTCCTGCGAACGCCAGACGGTAACCGGCCTTCTCAGATCCAGCTCTCTTTCTACTCTTGCTCTTGCCATTGTTCTATCCCAGATATTGCAGGGCGCTGATGGCGGCTGACGCGCCGCTGCCAACAGCTGTAGCTACCTGCAACCTTCCGCCTGTCAGGTCTCCGGCTGCGAAGATACCCGGCATGTTCGTCTCCTGATTTAGCCGATTGACCTTCACAAATCCGCCGGGCGTCATCTCCAGGCCCAGGGCAACTGCTAAATCGGTGTTGGGCTTCATGCCCATCTCTACGAAGACCCCGTCCGCCTTCAGGGAACGGGGTGTGTTGCCGACGTTGTACTCTACGCTGGTTACGAACTGGTCACCCAAGATCCCTGTGATCTCCACACCAAAGGATGAAGTGTAGTTGGACAGCTTCTTGATACGGTCCAGGTAAACCGATTCGGCTACCAGCTTATCTCGCGTGGAGAGCAGGTGAACCTTCTCGGCGATGTTGGCCAGATAGAGAATGGCCCTGGCTGCGCCGTTTCCATAGCCTACAACTGCAACGGCCTTACCCCTGAAGAGCGCCCCATCGCAATGCACACAGTAGGATACACCCCGCGCCGTCAGCTCCTCCTCACCAGGAACGCCGATGGCGCGGTGGCTGGCACCCATGGCCAGGATGACGGCTTTGGCCTCGTACTGCCAGTTCTCTGTCTTGAGGCGGAAGGAGTCGCGCAGGGGCACGATCTTCTCCACCAGATCTGTTTGGTACTCAGCCCCAAACTTCTGGGCCTGGGCCAGCATTCTCTCCGAGAGCTCTATGCCAGCAATGCCATCCGGAAAGCCGGGGTAGTTTTCATAGAGGCCGCCCATGGACTGCTGCGAGCCGTAGATATTGCCCAAAACCAGCGTCTTCTTTCCGCCTCTCGCGCAGTACATGGCAGCGGTCAGCCCAGCCGGGCCTGCTCCTACTATGACGACATCATGCAAGCGAATATCACCATAGAAAGCTCCCCTTCAAGGTAGATAAAGGGTAT
>JBFYLJ010000008.1:0-5211 GCA_041305465.1 Methanothrix sp. | reverse complement strand
ATTTTCTTAAGGGCTACCTCGCCGTCGGCGCCCAGGACAATTGAGAATATCCATTCGCTGAGCTTGGAGCAGTGCTCAGGAATGCAGTCATCAATGCAGCCTGCACATGGCTCAAAGGCATCAAACGCCAAAAGCGGATCAAAACGCCTGCCCTGAGACCTTTCTCTGCAATAGAGCCTGTAGGTTCTGATGCCGTCCACTGATTCAATTTCTCTGGTGATGATATTATCTTTGAGGAGCTTGGCAACGATCCTGGAGCACTTCCTGGAATCGATCTGTAAAACCTTCCATAGATCGCTTTGCAGTGCTCCCTCTGGCCGTGACTTTATATACTCCAGAGCCTCCTCAGCAGACATCTCAGACCTCGACCACCATAATTCTATTCAATAGGACTGATGAGGATGATGTTATTTCCGCGCAGAATTACCGATCCCAAAGAGCGGGTCTTCTCGCCGCCGATGAGCTCAACAGTCTCTTGCAGATGAAGATTTAGATATTCGTCCACGCTGCTCAGAACTCCTTCCAAAACGTAGCGGGGAGATCCTTTCATCTCCACCTGGATCTTAGATCCAACCAAGCTCTGCACCTTTTTAGTGGGAAACATGAACCATACTCCTTGCTTAGATAAATAATGATTTCGCAAATAAAATTTTGAGGTCGATTCTCAGGCGGATTCGACGCTTTTTACGCCCTTTACACTCTTTTTCAGCTCTTTTTCGATGAAATTCTTAAGGGTCATCTGGGAGAAGGGACAGCCAGCACAGTGTCCCTGGAGCTTGACTGTTACTATTCCATCGACTATATCCACGAGCTCTACATCTCCGCCGTCAACACGAAGGCCTTCCCTGATCTTCTCCAGAGCACTCTCAACTTCAGCTTTGAGGTTTTCCATGAATATTTCAGTCCCCTTTCACCTTTATAGATGTAACCTTGTGCCCGATGATCGTGAACCTTATCCCTTTTAAAGCTTCCTCGAGCTGTGCTATTAGCTTATGGCATTTATCGGAGCCTATCACTGTGTTGACCATCACTCCGGGCTCTGAGTGATCTCGGATTGCTTTCACAGCCAGATCAGGCTTCTCGCTCAGCCGGAAGGCCTTCCAGGTACTCGGAGCCATTCCCTGATACTCCACGAGGTAGAAACCGGTTATGCCAAGCTCAGTCAATGTATTTATAACGCGGACCAGATGCTCGTGATCCACGAAAATCTTAACCATCGTCTTCATCGAGTTCCCCAACATATATCGGTCTCATGACCTTAAATAACTTCGCGGTTGGTACGATATTATCCAGATATTTTTTTATCCTACCCCAGAGTAGAGATGCTTACTATGGCCATTAAAGATATCAGAGACGTGATGAGCGAGATGGGAATCGGCGAAGATGAGATAGTCTCTGCAGCCATGCAGCTCTACTTCCCGCATCCAGGAGTCGAGACGCGCGAGAAGGCTGAGGCGGTCTTTCGCAGGGAGATGGATCTCGCCCTCTCCGATCCCAATCTGGCCCTTCTGATCTACGCAGGGGTGTTGATGGAAGAGGAGGGCAAGAGAGGAAATCTTCCCAATCTCGCATCCTCCAATTACGAGAGGGATCTGACCTGCCTGATTGCAGATGAGGTTCTTGGCCTGGCCATTGCCAAATATGTGGGCGGCTACAAGGGGCTATTCGATTATGTTAGATACGACAAAGCCAAGCCTGGGATACTCTCTCGCCTTGGGCCATTCATGGATGATGTGGTAGCCGGGCTGATCGGTGGAGTGTCTGCCAATATGTATACCAGGGCTGGGGAGCTGGCAGAGAGGAGATAGGAATTGAAGAGACTGCTCTTTGCATTCAGGTCGGGGCTCGGCTGGCTGTCCACCATTCCGGTAGGCATATCCATGGAGGGGATTGAGGCATTGATGGATCATGTCTATGTCTTTCCTCTGGTGGGCCTGCTTCTTGGAGCGATCCTGGCTGGGGCGGCTTATCTCGCGGGGCTAATCATGCCTGTCACACTGGCGGCAATTGCAGTGATTGCAGCCATCTACAAGCTCTGCGGCATAAATCATATCGATGGACTTGCCGACTTCGGGGACGGGGTGATAGCTCATGGGCCCCGTGAGAAGAAGATCGCAGCCATGAAGGATGTATCTCTTGGCACAGGAGGCGCAGTCTTCATAGTCGTGATTCTCCTGGCAGCCTTCGCGATCATATCGGATCTGCATTCTTCCCTCCTGCCACTCGCCCTGCTGGCTGCCGAGGTGTCGGCCAAGCAGGCTATGATCTGCTTTGCCGCTTTCTCCGTGCCGCTGCAGAAGGGATTCGGGCAGATCATGATCGAGCGGACGGGGGCAAAGCAGTTTCTCGCTGGCCTCGCCATATCAGCGGCTATCTGTGCTCTGGCTTTGGGGCCTCTGGGACTGGCGGCTCTCTTGGCGGCTCAGGTGGTTGCGCTTTACCTGGTCGTTGTCGCCAGGCGAAACTTTGGCGGAGCCACGGGAGACGGAATCGGAGCGACCAATGAGGTTGCGAGGGTGGCAGCCCTGGCTGCGGCTCTGACTTTGGGAGGTGCCCTTTCATGGACGCTCTGGTAATGGCCGGTGGCAGGGGGTCGCGGCTAAAGATGGGAGAGAAGCCTCTTGTCACGCTCTTTGGAAGGCCGCTCATAGACTACGTGGCCTTAGCCCTCGAGGACAGCTCGGTTGACAGGATATTCGTCTCGACCACTGAAAACGTTCCGAAGACCAAACAGTGGGCGGAGGAGAGGGGGCTTTATGTGGTTGAGACGGGAAGCTACGGATATGTGGCTGATATGATCGAGGCCGTCAAGAAAGCTGAAGTCAAAGACCCCATCATGGTGATCATGGCTGATCTGCCACTTGTAACCCCTGATCTGATAGACGAGATCATCGAGGTCTACGATGAGCGGCCGGAGCCGGCCCTCTCTACCCATACCCCCTTGAGCCTGCACAGCCGCCTGGGAAGGAGGCCCGACTCCCTCTTTAACTATCGGGGCCAGCTCATCGTTCCGGCAGGCATAAATGTTCTGCATGGAGCTGAGATAGAGATGGAGCAGGAGGACTTTCACCTCATAATCGAGAGGATCGAGCTGGCTGTCAATGTGAATGTGGCCGGGGACCTTATGCTCTGCGAGAAGATAATGCAAGGTGATATCCTTTGAATAACTCCATAGAGATAAACGGCGAGAAGTTCTGCGCCGACGACCTGCGGCTGCTTGCCGGAGAGGACACGATAAAAGAGCCGGATAAGATCAAGGGCTACATGCTTTTAGTTGCCAGAGCCCTGAGAGACCCCTTTCGGCTGCCCTGGCTGCTCAAGGACATATTCAACCTCTGCATCCAGGAGGAGGATCAGAGGGAGATGAGGCTGTGTCTGATACGGGTGCAGGTCCAGGCCGAGCTGATGATGAACCAGGATATTCAGAGGTATCAGCAGAGGCGCTATGTTGCCCAGGTGATTGAGATACTGCTCTTCAATGAGCTATTGCTGGCGCCGCGCGAGCCTGTGGAAGAAGGGGAGCCGGAGTAGGGCTCAAACCAATTTTTTCCTATTAGACAGCTGGCGGTTGAGGATGGCCTCTATCTCCAAGCCTATCTCTGGGGCGAACTACATGGCTGTCTTCCACAGAATTTCATTGTCAATCCCGAAGTATCCATGGATCAGTCGATCTCTCATTCCTGCCATATCCTTCCAGGGCACATGAGGATTCCGTTGTCTGACTGAACCCTGGCACTTTCTTAGCAGCCTCACCAACGATCTCAAGGGCACAGATCACGGAGTAACGTGTCTTTTCGTCTGCAAGAAAATCATCGTAGTCCATTCCATGAACGAAGCTTTCTGCCTTCTCCAGGTTATTTGCGATATCCTGCAGAAATTCGACATACGTTCGCTCGGGCTTCACAATGCTACCTTCTCTTGAAGAATGCGCTCTCCCTTTTTGCCTTTTAAGGTGCGTATTGATACCAGATCAACTTTGATGCCGGTGAGCTCACTTAGCCTGCGCTCCAGGGATATGAACTTGGGGAGGGTGGGCACTTCCTCGAACTCCACCAGAATATCAAGATCGCTGCGCTTGTGTTGCTCACCCCGAACATAGGATCCGAAGAGCCAGAGGGAACCTATACGGTATTCCCTGCGCAAGTTCGCCAAGTTATCCCGAAGCCTTTGCTTAAAGTCCTCCTGTGCAGGCTTTTTCATGGATTTCATTGGCTTTGAGATTGATTTGGGCATCTTGCTTGGCATTGAATGCTATATCGCTTTTAAGGAATAAATACATGCGGATTATGCACAAGAAAAACTGGTCTAATCCTCAGACGGGGATCGCAGCTGATCCATGAAAATCAGTGAATCTCTTGGATTTTCATGGTAGCAACTCCATAATTAGAAACGGCGAGAAGTTCTGGGCCGACGACCTGCTGCTTATTGGAGAGGATGCGATAGAAGAATGTTGTCACTGGCGGTCCAAAATTGTCCACCTGCCAATCCACGGTTGCGACCTTGCAATGTGGCGTGGGAAGGGGATCAGCCAACCGTGTTTCAATCCCTGGCGGGTTTTCTGGCTCGTTGCGACTTGGCTATTTTTGGCCTGGAGAACAATGCTGCAGCGTCGGTTTCAATCCCTGGCGGGTTTTCTGGCTCGTTGCGACGAGACTGTAGATATCCGGTTCGAGACGACTGCAGGAGTTTCAATCCCTGGCGGGTTTTCTGGCTCGTTGCGACCGAGTTTCGGGGCAACTTCTCTATAGCGATGGTCCGGTTTCAATCCCTGGCGGGTTTTCTGGCTCGTTGCGACAGCGAATAGGCCGGATCGGCAAAGCCCGGCGAATGGGGTTTCAATCCCTGGCGGGTTTTCTGGCTCGTTGCGACCTGGCGAAAGGTTGTGGAGCATTTCGAGGTGGACCAATGTTTCAATCCCTGGCGGGTTTTCTGGCTCGTTGCGACCTGGCTTCTTGCCCGATGGCCTGCCCATCTGGCCCATCGGTTTCAATCCCTGGCGGGTTTTCTGGCTCGTTGCGACCAAAAGGGACAGCAACACTAAAAAATGATGGTGGATTGTTTCAATCCCTGGCGGGTTTTCTGGCTCGTTGCGACCAACTTAAAAGTCATTATCTCGGATAGCCGGGATATGGTTTCAATCCCTGGCGGGTTTTCTGGCTCGTTGCGACAAAAACCAAGCCTTCTGATGCTGTAATCAAGTATCTTGGTTTC
>JBFYLJ010000007.1:0-3348 GCA_041305465.1 Methanothrix sp. | reverse complement strand
GCTTTGACCCTGTAGACGAGGCCTGGAAACTTCTCCTTGTTGTATTCTGCGCCCTCCAGCTCGGCCTCGATCTTGTGCAGGTCAAACTCTTCAGCCAGCTTGGTGGATGCCACCACATTCTCGATATTAATTGTGGACTCCATACTCAAGTATCTCCGGATTATCCCTTACAAACTTGGGGTATATAAAGCATGGGTATTTAAGATTTCTAAGCGGCTTATAAAGGGCTATATAAATGGCTTATAAAGCGCTCACAAGCTTAATATAACCGGCAATTCGCGACGCAGCCATATAGTCTATTTTCCTCTGCCCTAGCAGAGACTTTTGGCGGGAGCTTTCAGAAGACTAACATGTCGGTTGCAAAAACATTATTAAATTAAAAATTATATGATTAATAAACTAACGATAAAAATTAAATAATATGTGGTAGTGACGATTTACAGCGTGGTCAAGATTCGATAGCATTTGAAGGGGGATAGATGTTGGCATTACATGATCCGATAATCCGTGCACCAAAAATAAAAAAATGTATTTTTAATATATTGAAAACACTGAGGAGCAATTTTGTCCTTTTCAAGCATTCGACAAGAAAGACTGGGTCGGCTAACCAACCGATTACCACTACTCTTCTTTGCATCCTGCTGTTCTTTATTGCAATCACGCCTGCATCGTCAAGCTCATTGAGCCTTTCCACTCCTCCAATTGTTGATGTATCCAGCAGGGGCGCTTATGAGATCACATTCGCATCAGGCGTTGACGCCAGCTCCCTTTATGCCAGGCTGTTGCTTCCCGAAGGATTCAGCTACTCGGGAGAGAGCAGAATAGACCTGTCGGGCAGACAATTGCAGTGCGAGCCGTTCCTTGAAGGCCAGTTCCTTGTGTGGGATCTGTCCGGTGCAATAAAATCGTGCAGAAATATAATTATTAATGAGTGGGAGCAGAATCCGCCCGGCTCTGACACAGGGATGGAATGGATCGAGATCTTCAATCCAACCGCCGGGGCGGTAGACATAGGTGGCTGGAGGCTGGTGGACAGCTACTATAATAATTCGGTATTCATACCCGCAAATACGATTATCGGGCCGGGCGGATATCAGGCAATCAACTGGACGAATCGCGAATTGATAAACTCCCATTTCACAAGCATCTCCCTCCAGGATCCTTTGGGCCTGGAGGTCGATTGCACCCTGGCGGCAAAGGATGAGAAGAATAACGACCTCTGCTGGGCACGCTACCCCAACGGCAGGGATCTCGACAGCGACTCGGACTGGAAGTTTCAGAAGTCAACTCCCGGATCATCCAACGGTGGAGGGCCCTTCGACATCTATTCAGGGGAGATCCTTCGCATTCAGTTTAACCTCACGGCAGGGTGCAGCGCCCCGGAGCATATTCAGCTTTCTGCTGAGATGCAGACCTCTTCTGAGAAGATCACTTCATCGCCTCAGCAAATGAATATCGGACGGGCGAACCTGAGCCTCTCTGTGATGCCTGACCGCTTCGACATAGCCAAGGGCGATGAGATCACATGGACAATCATAGTAGAGAACGACGGAAACGGAACGGCCCACGATGTCCTCCTCGATGCATCTCTCTCGGACGGGTTTCTAATTGCGGGGACGAATTCCCCTGGCAGAAATTGGAGCTATCCTTCGCTCTCTCCCGGCACCAGAGAGGAGATCAGCCTCACGGCCAGAGCAGTGGCCACCAAAGGCAGCTACTCATGCGACTTTTCCCTTGAATGGGGTCGAGATCCCTGCCAGGCTATCAGACAGGTCTCACTTATCAGCCCCAGAACGGCTATAGCCAAAGAGCCCGACCAGCCCCGCGCTCTGACAATAGGCGAAGATGCCTCTTTTACGATCTTTGCAGACCTGCCGAGGGGCGCGCGCGATCTGTGGATAAATGATACAATTCCGAGCGGCCTGATCTATGATCCGGACAGTCTCTCTTCACAGGGCAGGGCTATCCAGCTAATGCTTTCTGAGGACAATGCCGACGGCAGCCTGAAAGTATGCTGGTTTTTCGGTGACGTTGGAGCTGCAGAGCAGATTGAGATCGGCTATAGCTGCATGCTGGATAATGCAGAATCAAACCAGAACGAAACCAACCTCCTCGGGACTAATGCGACAATGACCTGGCGGGAGATTGATGAAGTCAAGACCGACTCAGACGAGGCTGGCACGATCAACGTAATCGAGCCGGATCTGCTTGTGGAGATCTATCCGGATCATATCTTTGCAGCCCCCAATGATCACATCTCATTCTTCTTGAACCTCTCTCATTCTCGATGGAGCGAGGCACCGGCCTTCGACCTGGATCTGCAGGCCGTCCTGCCAGCAGAGCTGGTTTACGAGCCAGGATCTGCGGAGGTACTGGCAGGTCCTGAGGCATCATTCGACAGCCAGGAGCTTTGCTGGCACATAGACACTCTGGGCACGGACTGGACTGATGGGCAGAAGATGGTCATCCATTTCGATGTCATCTGCCAGGGCCAGCCTGGAGATAGGCTGGTCGTCCCTGCCATCCTCACCTGGACCAGTCGGCCCGGTGAAAGCCAGAGCGAGCGTACCGGTTCCGGAGGGACAAACGACTACCGCAGGGATGCGCAATCCGGGGCAAGCGTCATGAGTCTGGTCATAGAGAAAACGGCTGATCCCGACCCTGCGCCTGTGGGCGAGACGCTAACTTACACTATAACCTGGGAAGCACTCGGCGGTGTGGCCAGCAATGTGACCGTCACAGACCGTCTGGACCCTGGTGTCATTTTCCTCTCCGCCGACCCGGCTCCGTCCTGGAACGACAACCAAAGCATCGTATGGAACAATGTCCTGACAAAAACCATTTCCTTGAAGGTGAAGGTCGATGACTTTCTGCCTGACGCGGCCCTCCTTCAAAATTGCTTTACAATCAATAGCAATGAGCTGCGAGACAACTCCTCATGCATCCGCACCCAAGTCCTGAATGCAACTCGCCTCGCCGTCAACAAGACGGCGCTCCAAAAGTCAGTCCGACGTGGAGAGGAAGTGGACTACATAATCAGAGTCTGCAATAGAGGGGGCCAACCAGCCACAAATATCACAGTGCGCGATGTCTTCGATACATCGGTGGAGATCCTCTCAGTCTGGCCGGAAATGGCAGAGGATGGTGCATGGCATCTCTCTTATCTGGCCCCACAAGATTGCTTCGAGATAAACCTAAAGGTCAGGGTTCCGAGGACTGATATGATTTACCACAGCAGCCAGAGCGTCTCGGGCAGGGGATTCACAAGGTCGTTTAGGGACTACAGCACATCAAGGCCTGCTTCACCTCTCATAAACAGGGTCTATGTGACATCTGATCAGATGCAGG
>JBFYLJ010000006.1:0-9733 GCA_041305465.1 Methanothrix sp. | reverse complement strand
TATTACACGGAAGTGTCTATAAATATTAGTGAATGCATCTTAGGGTCTGGAGTGCAAAAATGAGACTTAGAGTAATCAGCGCCAGAAATGAAATCCCTAATTTGAATCCAAATGAGAAGACAGTTCACCTGGCCTTCAGGGCCAGTAATGTAGATTTCCTTAACTTGATGCAAAGATGTCCCAGGCTGAGAATGATTCAGGTCCCGCCATCCTACCGCAAGACCATGTCCAATGCCATCCAGGTATTCCTGGACATGCAGGGCATTGAGATGCTGGAAGGCGACGTGTGGGGCCACAGAAAGGATCTGGATGAGTACTTCACCGTGGAAGACGCCACGCTTGAGGAGATTCGCGCCCTGGCCGCCAGCGGCGCATCCGCTGACGATGTGGCCAATCAGATTCATAAGAAGGCCAGGATCGGCTCAGAGCTGATCAAGTACATCGCCAAGACCAAGATTACCGCTTGAGCCCGGACGCAGTCCGGCTCAATTATCTATCTATTTCCCAGTCCTGCGGCTCTTGACCGCCAACTACAAATATCTATAATGATTATATAGATAGTTTGCCGCTTCATGCCATTGAATAGGGTGGCGGGCGTGCCGTGGGCTTAACGTATCTGATGATGCTCTGATGACAAGGGCGTTTGCTTCACCATGGAGCAACATGCCGCCAGCTCCTAAAGGCTGGATGGTCTTGATCCCTTGGTACAGGAGATGCATGCCGTCGTGGCACTGCATTTGGCTACGAGCCTGTGAGGCTGATATTTCGGCGGGCTGAAAAAGTTGCGCGCTGTAACTGGCGCAGTAATCCGCCGGATCTCACGCTAATACACGGTCGGGGCATGAAGCGGCACAAGTAGAAGCCAAAGGCGAGAGGACTGGCATGAGGCCCCATGAGAACGGGTTCCCTTAAAACGGACGCTGTGTAGATTCCAGCGCTTATGCTGCCTTCGAGCCCGGCTTAAAGTCGAGCTTCGGGCAGGGTCAGGCCGTCACTTCGCGGTGATTGGCTCCTTCTAAAAGGGCGCTGTGGATCGGCGCTGGCCTGCCTGGGACTTGATATCTCATTTTCTTGGTTATTTCTTCTTGGTGGAGAGGATCTTTTCTAAACTTGAAGCGAAAGCCTTTTATCTCGGCAATTGACGTATAGTGTATTGGCGAAAGTCGATGGCCAATTTTCCCTCCTACATCCAATTGACTTTCTCCTCCCTCCTTCTTATCCATCTTACATGAGATCCTACAGCATCCTGTTTCATTTCATGCTCCGCTTCCTCAAAGAAAGACTTATAGCCTGAATCGTCCTTATTCTCTCCAGAACGCCAGCCATTAGGAGGAGAGGCAATTAATTCGGAGCGATGGGGCTTGAGGACTGGCCAGGCCTGCAGCTCCTATTTATTTCATTCGACATAATCGATTTTATGGGCTCGCCGCGCTGTTCTTCTGAAATAGTTCTATGTCATTATCCTAAAACTATTTTAATATGCCATAGAATTTTTCTGAAAGAAATGCACTTTACATGCACCACATTAGACAACCTTCTTAAACTGGCCTAAATCCACATCTGCCTAACTACCCGTTCATATAGTCTTGATAAAATCGGGTTTACAATTCAATGATAGCGATTAATCTGCATCAGTAAAAGCAAATAGAACTTCTACAATTCGCCTCGCACCATCAGAGTGTTTGAGTAGTAATGTATCCCTATAAAAATATCCTACGATTTAAAGGGCATCGAAAAAAGATGTGATGGATTTCAGGTTATACATAGCATTTCCTGGATCATTAAGAAAAATTAGAGTGCAGATGATGATATTTGCCTGCACTATGCACCGCACGCTCAAATTATGGATTCAGCTTTTCCCACCACCGGCATTCGGATCTCTTGCTGGATAATTCACCTGGTGAGGTTCTTCTTGCTTTGGGGGTTTGCCTCCTCCGGATGAGGCAGCAGAAAATGTAGCATGCGTATTTCGCCACAGAGCATTATCTGTTCCTATGACGAATGCCTGAGTGTTACCTCTAATTATGGCCCCTGGTGTGTATGTCCGTATCAATCCGCCAATCATTTGCCAATGATTTCCACCTGGAGACCAAGGTGAGGTAGTGAATATGTTCTCCCACAGTGAATCGCCGCCGCGGACAAAGACATGTATTCTGTTGGCCGATGTATCCGCTACAGCAAACGGAACCGAGCTAATAACTCCACCTAAACCGTACCAATTGCATGTCTCTGGTGCATTTGCTGAGTTCACATCACACATCCATAAAGCGTTATCACTACCTTTCACAAAGGCTGCCACTTTTTTAGTGTTACCTGGCTCAATTGAAGCGGTAGGCCCTGATGCCAGGACACCACCAAAGTAGTTCCAAGCAAAATGGTATTGACCATCTATGCCTATAGCTCCTCTGTTATCCCACAATGCATTATCGGCTCCGCGAACAAATGTATGCTCAATGCCAGAAGGATCAAAAATTACGTAAGGAGCAGATGCCAGAACGCCTCCCGTCGTATACCACTGGATGGCTCCTGTATTTATGTAGAGATCGCAATACCACAAAGCATTATCGGCACCTCTAGTAGCCACCTTCATGATTTCGTGTTTTGTTGGTTCCATAGCAGCAGTGGGTCCATCCTTGATGATTCCACCTAAGTATTTCCATTGTCCAACTGAGGTTTGTGGATTGTAGATAAAGTCCCATGCAGCATTATCACTTCCCCGGACTAGGACGTGCACTTTACCGTTGTAGTCTATAGCAGCAAATGGGTCCGAAGCCAAAACGCCACCTTTGCCGCGCCAGGTTCCATCTATGTTGACCCATAGTGCATTATCGCCCCCCCTTACCCATGCTTCGGTCTTTCCTGCATTGTCCACCACAATGCTCGGACTACTCGTTACGTAGCCACCGAGAGCATTCCAGCCTGATACAGGCAGATCTATAGTGTTCTGCAAGAGACAATTGGATGCATCGGTGGAATATCCCTTACTCTGCCACTGGGTCCAAAAATCTGCAAAAGTGTCTTGCGTGCCGCCAATGAATACGTTTGCTATCGGACCAAATCCCCAGCTGTAGGTATCGAGACCATCATTTGCCGTATCGAATATATCCCAAAGAGCGCCGCAGACTCTTGCTTCGCATGTAGGTCCGGTACACCAACCGTTTCCTGGGGTTGCCGATTCGAAATTAATGGGGCTGAATCTAGGATCCTTATAGACAGGATCGTTATCTGGACAGCAGCAGAAAAAGTCTGCCCAGCCTTCAGTCCAACCGCACTCTTCATCATAACAATTGGTCCATATATGTGTTGTACATGTTCCACAGTTGCACAGGCTGGAATATGGCGTATAATCACCATATCTTCTATACATGATATTATGGCCGTACTCATGCATTACTACATGAGATGAAACTTCTAAGCCGCCGGGGATATTGATTTGACCTCCCCAAGTATACACTGCATTCCCCTTCCCATTAACGCCTGTATTTTCGGGCCACCAAGCAATAGTACCCTGAGACGCGACACCTCCTGAATGGCTAGAAAAGTATCTATTAGCCCTGTTTAAATCGTTGAGCAGCCAGCATGCCCTATACTTATTATCTGTTGTAGGTAGGCTTAATCCCCCTACGTCAAATGTTCCATCGGCTGACGTAATTTTTCCCGTGGTCCAACCATATACACCTGTTAGGCCTTCTAGTCCAGTATAGGCCGTATCCATGATGACTCTCATTTCTTCGCCATTAGGATACTGGTTATATATCCACAACGAGATTTTGAATCCGTCACTTCCTGGATTAGTTATTTGTATAGAAAAATCTCCATTCTCTTTTGTATAACCCATTCCGAGGAAGGTGTTATCACTTGCCTTCACGATTCCTACCAGGAAACTTTTTGCTGGCAACCAGGCATTGGGGGTGGTTTTATAATTGCTATCCTGACCCCAATAATACCAACGTCCGGTAACAATAAGAGCGCCTGGATTGGTTGGTCCAGTTATATTTTCGTTGAGGTCGTAATTGGCTAATTTACTCGATTGGCTACTATTTATTGTTGATAAATTCTTGGACGAAACCGGAAGTTCATTGGATTGCGGCAAGGTATGCGGATCGATCGGTATAATCTCGCTAATGACTTCTACACGTTGTGCTTTACCTGGTGAAATCTGAATTGCGGGATAATAAGCCCATATTGGTGGAGGAGTAAAATGAGAACTTTTGTTACCTATTGTCAAATAAATATTTGCAGTATCTCCCCAGAAGGTTTTTTCGTCTATCACACGACGGGCAATGGCCTGGATTTTGAAGTCGCCCGTTTTAGAAAACTTAATGGTGGCATTCAAATAGACTGGAACATCTGCTTCTAGATCCCATTGTCCTGTTAGATGGCCACTAACCAACTCTATACCCTCAGGTAGCGTAATCTCCGTAGTAGTATTCGGTGCATCGGAGTAAGCTACTACTTTACAATATAGATTTGTTGTTTCGTTGATTAGAGGTATTTTTGAAATGCTGAGATTTGCAGTTATCGGGCTTGACAGAGATGATGATACGCTGTCTTCTGATCCAAACCCAACAAAAATAAATTCTGTGCAAAAGACCATAGCAAATAGTACTTTAAGCATCCTATTATTCATGAAATCGCCCTTCTTGATCAATCCCCATATGTTTGCGTGATGCATCTTTGCTTTATATATATATAGTTATTGTAATATCTATTGGATGTAGCGAGTGCTTATGGATTGAGCCAAACGAATGTCAGCCCGTGAGATAAGTCGCATAAAATCGCATGCTAGACAACCAGGGCATAGGAGCCGTTGAACCTGCCTGGTCCCGATATGGCCGTGGTTTCCTCCCTCGAAGACATATCCTTCACCTAGGCCATCGAGATGGGCTAGTAGAGCCTCTAGGGCCGGTTTTGGTAGGATAGAAGTACGCCGTTTATCGCCCTTTCCATTCACGACATGAAGGTATCCTCCTGTGCCGTCAATGTGTTCTGCCTTCAGTGCTGCAACCTCAGATACACGAAGACCAACTCCCCCCAGCAGCCACAAGATTGTTGCTTCCCTAGCGGACTGTGCAGACTTCAACAGTTGATGCCACTCGTCGAGTGAGAGGAAATCTTCGGGGTGCACATGTCCGAGTGTGCATGTCATCTTATACATATATCATGACATCAACATCTATAGATGAGATAATTGGGGAACTCTGGAAATGGTGATTCTGGGTATATATAGGAGGCATAATTTCGGCATACAGATAGGCAGAAATTTATGTCGTAAAGACTAGCTGAGAGATCGCTAGGTTGGGGGGATTTCTTAGACGAAAGTGGCAAATTGATCATCAGGATATCACTTCGAATCTTCGAAGTCGCGTATTCCATCGAGCAATCTCTTTATCGCTTTGGTATTGCTCCAGACTTCTATGATCTCTGATTTTTTGATTTTGTTAAAATGGTTATCGTTAGTAATCAGAACGGCATCAGCATAAAGACAGGTCGCAGCATGAACAATATCCGAAAGTTCGCTCTCTGGAAAGAACGCTGCACAGATATCTATTTCCTCCTGAGACGGATTCACTTGGATCACAGTTTTCTTCAGGTAATCCAGAAGCTCGTATGTACCCAATGTCTTGGCATATTTCTCATATTCAAAAATAAGAAGTTCATTGGCAAAAAGCTCCGCTGAGCTATCCAGAAGATGATAGATAAGTTCCGTGCTCTTGGTCCATCTATGCTTAACTGCTGCGATAAAGACGGTGTTATCGAGAAGATACCTTGAACTTTTGGCGGGCAAGCTGGTTGCTCTCCTCTTCGATTTCGCTTTCGAGCTTATCAAGATCAATTGACTTAGCTTTCTCTATTGCATCTTCAAGCAGCAATCGCAGGTTGATCTTCTTGAGGACGATCGTATCTTCTCCCAGATCCTCAGCTACGAACTCATCACCCTCTTTTAGCTTCATCTTGTGCCGAAGGTTGCTGGGTAGCTGCACTCTTCCTCTATCATCTACTTTAGCGAGTGGCATTCTTACCCATTTTACCCACTAATATTATAAATAATTATGGCTCTAAGCCTTGGCATGAAACAATAGAGGCAAGATTCTGGGCCGCACTTGCCGGAAATGCGCTACGTGTCCAGATCAATTATAAAATAGTATTTTTATCAATATTGATTTCATGCGTTAAGCCTGATGTTGCGCGGCGGATTCTGCAGCGCCTTTTCTGTTTAGCCGATGCTTATAATTAGATAACGGGCAATTGTCGATAGATCATTCCATAGTCTGCTGGAATGGTTTGTTTGCCGGAACCGAAATTTGTGACCATCCAGGCCAAATGAAAAAATGGACTGGAAGATTACAGGTTATACGCACATCCACTCAAATCGAGGCGCTTTTAGATCCCTGCACTCACCGGCCCGAATCCATGCAGATCATGCGCCTCCTTCACCAGGGGCCAGCGCCACCGTAGCATAGATCTCCGTCGTAGAAAGCCTCTTGTGCCCTACCCGGCTATCTGAATCATTGGCACCGGCAAGCCTGCCATGAGCGCATTCACTACATGGCTGTGCCTGAGGATATGGGGCGTGACCTTCCTTCGAGAGAGCTTCTGCCGGCGCGAAACTTCCTGGATCCCGGCCTCTTCTGCCAGGCGGTCTATGGTCCTCAGCACGGTCTTGGTGCATAGATGTCCGCAGCTCTGGCCTGAGACTTGATATCTCATTTCTAGAATCTCATCTTCCAGAATACAGAACGCATAAATAGATAATTGAATTACTAACATAGTTAATCTTTTTTTCGTAAGAATAATAACTTCCTCTGAAAGATAAATAACTATTATCGAAAATTATCGATAGTTAATAGTTTATCAGCAAGATTTACTATGAAAATGGATATTAGTTTATAGTTATTCATCTTTCAGCAAACATAATTGGTTTTGCTGAATTACAGATATCATTTTTCATTGCTATGCATTAATAGATAGTAGAGTTACGAACAGAGTTAATCTTCTTTCATAAGCTGAATAACTACTTATTAAAGATAAATGACGATTGTAGCTAATAGTTTTTTAGTAACATTTATTCTGAAAGTAGATATTAGTTAATAGTTATTTATCTTTCAGCACACATAATTGTTATTGCTGAATTTCATCTATTATTGCATTCGCGGTTATGATGCGCTAAAGAGAGGACCCTGGCAGGAAAAATCAGAAGAATAAAATAGAGAAACCGGGAGAGCAAAGAAGCAAAGAAAGCAGAGGCATTCACTACCTCTTCCGCTTCCTCCACGAGATCCGCTCTTCAATGGCCTTCCACAGCTCTGCATCCTCCCTCTTCAGGACCTTCTCTAAACGGCCTTCCACCGCAGGGCTGAGCTTAAAACGAGGGATAGTAATCTCAGAATATCTCATGAAGGCGGCGATGATTGGCGAGTATATCGTAACCTTCGGATATTTCATTCCCTCTTCGATGGACTGTTCCACAAATGCCAGATCAACTGCATTGGCCTCTTCTCTCGGCCTTTGGGGTTCTTTCTTTTTATTCCACTTAACTCCCTCTTCAGCGGCCTTCCAAAGCAAAGGATTTTCTCTCTTCAGTACTTTTTCCAGCCGGCCTTCTGCCTCTGGGCTCAACTTGAAGCGGGGAATTGTGATCTCCTTGTAGCGCATGAATGACGCGATGAGCGGAGAGTAGACGGTGACTTTGGGATACTTCATTCCCTCTTTTACTGCCAGCTCCAAAGCAGCCATGTCGATCTCCTGAACCTCATCCTTCGGCTTTAGAGTTATGATTGGAGATTGCTGAGATTCAGCAAGATTTTGTAGATTTTCGCCCAAAGGAGATTCTACAGGCGAATGATGATATTCATCAGCACTGGTTGCATCTTTCAGACTCTGATTCTCAGCAGGCGATTCCTGAATCTCCGTAATTAAGTTTTCATCATTCGTATTCTGAGTATCAGAGTCTGACTCTTGCTTTTCAGCTATCCTTTCATTTTCTTCGGAGATTGGATTTTCGTCTTCGGATTGCTGAGAAACACCAGAGAAGATCGATGCCGCACCTCTCCCCAGAGATGACTTTCGATCAGACATTCAGGATCTCCTCCGCAAGCTGAGAGTAGGCCGAAGCGCCCGAAGAATCGGGAGCGTACTGGAATATGGTCTTGCCGTGGCTTGGAGCTCGAGAGAGGTCGATATTTCGGGGAATTATTGTCTTGAAGACCTTCTCCTTGAAGTACCCTCGAATCTCCTTGGCCACATCTTCACTGGTCTTAGTCCGGCCGTCGTACATGGTTAGCAATATGCGCTGCTCAGGATCATGTTTCAGATGTGTGGCTATAAGATTGAGCGTTTTGATGAGATGAGCATAGCCGGTCATGGGAAGGAACTCTACTTGCATCGGTATTATCAGCATGGAGCTGGCGATTATCGCATTAGCTACGAGAACACCCAGGCTGGGAGGAGTATCGATTATAACGTAATCATATCCAGAGAGTTGGCTGATATGATCTCTCAGAATATACTCCCGGCCAAATCTCGTGGCCAGCTCCATCTCAGCTCCTGCAAGATCGTAGGTACTGGGCGCCACATCCAGACCGGGCGTCTCAGTTTGATGAATAATGTCCTTGATTGGCTTTCCTTTAACCATGACATCGTAGATAGTTGCTGGCTGGTTCCAGACATCGAATCCCAAACTGAGCGTCACATGCGCCTGAGGGTCCGTGTCCAAGAGGAGCACGCGCTTTCCCTTAATAGCCAAGGCCGCAGAGAGATTTATGGCCGTGGTGGTCTTCCCGACTCCCCCCTTTTGAATAGCTACCCCTATGACTTTCATAATTCAGAGTACAATTGATGAGATCTTATTTATGTTTTTCGTTTATCTTATGCTGAATTTCAGCATTCATCTTTTGAATTACAGAATGGTTCATTTCTGGAAGAACCTGAGCAGAGAATCATCTACCGACAATAGACACTCGTCATTAGAGAGATGAATGCTGAAATTCAGCCATAAGTGCTGTGTTTCTATTTCCAGCTACTTTAAGCGGCATAATAGAACACAAAAATGATGGTAATGAAAAGGCGTGAATAAGAGAGATGAAGGAAATCGCCTCGATCTGCAAATGTGAGATGAAGCCCTATTCCACCAGACAGAAGCTCTCCGGCCAAAGCGCGACTTCCCCCTTGCATGATTGGCCCCCAACCTCACTGCGCTCCCAGAGCATCTCCTCCACCTGCGAAGTGCTTATGCCGAAGACCTCGGCCAGGATCTCCATGGCTGCCAGGAGCTCCATTGTTTTGGGATTCATCCAGGGAGCTTTTCCGGAATGCTGCACCAATCGTCTCTGCCTCTGAGGGCTTATTATCTGCTCAAGAAGTCCTGCCATACTATGCTTATCGGCTTTTTGAGCATAAGTAGTTTGGCAGGAAAAACATAGCAATAGACCATTTTTACATAGGAGGAAAAGGCGAATTACATAAAAGCGAGATGGTAATGATGACCTATGTTATATGATTCATTTATCCTACTGCTCGTGATCTTCCTGGCCTTCAGGAATAACAAGTAGATCATGGGAGCTGACGACTGGTGTAAGCAGATCCCTGAACATATTGATGTACTCCTGGGCTTCGATTCCCGGTAGTGTACCCGCTTTGCTGTAAAATCTCGGCTAAATCCCACGTCAAGAGCCGACGTGCTGTGAACGAGATAACAGCAAGTTATTTCTTCACAAGATTTAATAATTAGCCC
>JBFYLJ010000005.1:0-39706 GCA_041305465.1 Methanothrix sp. | reverse complement strand
GAAGGCTCCAAGATATTACCTGTATTTTTAACTATTTAAATTTAATTAAATGTGCGCTGAAGCATTTCATGCAGAAAATAGTCGTCATAGTAATATCCATACTCCTGATAGTAATAGCCTGCACCTAAGTACCGCCAATTTCAGCAAGCTGCGTCTCTGCCAGCCTGGCCACGGCGTAGGCCGGGAACACGTCCGATATTCCTTTGCCGTACCTTTGCGACAGTCGCAGGCAATCCAGCCCCAGGAATGCCGCCGCCTGCGCGATCATCTCCTCGCCGATACCTGCTGCTACAACCTTGGTCAGTTCATGGCTTTCCAATTGTCTCTCCAGGGCCGCGACTAGAATACTCTTCTGCCTCTCGCAGGCCTGCGAAGCTACAGCCAGGGCCGCTGCTTCGCCAATCTCTTCCAGATCGGCGCAGACAGAGCGGGCCAGCCTGCGCAGCGCTGCCTGTCGGTCCTTTCCTGCTCCATCCGGCGTCTCGCAGGTATATCGCTCCTCAGAGATCCGGCCCAGCCCCAGGCGGGCGTCGGCCATGATTGCGAAAAATTCCGGCGCGAGCGGCACCCTCAATCCTCTGATCCTGGCCGTGGGCAGCAGGGCATCCAGCCGCGTTCTCAGCAGGCCCATGTATACCAAATCGCCACCTGCCAGACGCAAAAAATCCGTCTCAGCCGCCAGTGCTCTTCCTCCTCGGATGGGGATCAGGTCAGTGGTGGTGCTGCCCATGTCCACGAAGAGGCAGTCGCCCATCTCCTGGGCCAGCAAGGCGGCGGATGCAGCCCAATTCGCGGCAGCCAGCTCCAGGGGTTCAGTCCAGGCAAAGCCATTCGCGCCCCAGAAATAGGCCGGGCAGGAAAAGGCCTGCTTCACAGCCCCGGTAAGCCTCGTTATGCCCTCACTTTTACATGAGAAGCAATCGGCCAGCTCGCCCGTGATGACGACTGCCACAGCCTGCGGCCGGCGCGCTGCAAACCGGCCTAAAACCTCGTCCAGTGGCGCATGCTTCCAGAGAGGCAGGTAGACGCTTTCTGCAAACTGCCCATCCGAGCTTGCCGCTTTAGTGTTGGCTCCACCGATATCCAGACCCAGGATCATTGACCGATTCAGGCCCTTTGAACCATAAAAGCTTTAGGTCGGAAGATATCTTTAAGCCACCAACTTTCGGAGATCATGATCATGGCTGCCAAGGAGAAGTTTGCTGAGCCCACTTATCTGGAATGTGGATTCGGAGAGCTGGAGTATAAGGTTATAAAATCGGAGATATGCTGCCGCTGCGGCACCTGCGAGGCCTTCTGCCCCAGAATTGAGCATGTTGAGAACAAGCCCGCTCTGGTAAATTACGATCCGCTCTGTGGACTGTGCTTCACCTACTGCCCCAGGACCTTCCTGGACATGGGCGCAATGGAGACAAAGCTATTTGGCCGGACGCGAAATGCCGATGAAGCGCTGGGAATCTACAAGAATGCCGTTTCCGCTCAGGCCAAGCCCGCGCTGGCCGCTGCCCAGGATGGCGGCGTGGCAACCGTTCTGCTGATGCAGGCTCTGCAGTCTGGTGTGATCGACTGCGCTGTGGTCACAGACAGGGATGAGGAATGGAGGACAGTAGCCAAAGTTGTCACCTCTGCTGAGGAGATTTCCGCCTCTGCAGGAACCAAGTACACCATCTCCAACAGTGTCGATGCTGTCAGGATTGCTCTGGAGAAAGGTTACAAGAAGATCGGCTTCGTGGGCACACCCTGTCAGATCCAGGGCCTAAGAAAGGTAAAGCTGCTGGATGAGCCTTACCAATTCGGCCAGGACAGGATCGCGCTGCTCGTCGGCCTCTTCTGCATGGAGAACTTCGACTACGATGCGCTCATGAACGGTCTGGTTAAGGGCAAATTCGGGCTTCTGCCCAGGGATGTAGCTCGCTTCGAGATCAAGAAGGGCATGTTCCGGGTAATTGACAAGACCGGCAAGGCTCATGAGGTCAAGATCGAGGAGACTGATGCCTTCACATTCCCGGGATGCGGTCCATGCTTTGACTTTTCCGGCGAGCTGGCTGATATCTCTGTGGGCAGTGTGGGCTCAGGCGATGGCTGGTCTACAGTTCTCACCCGCACGAACGTCGGCGAGAAGCTCTACGCTGCCGCTCTGGCAACAGGAGCGGTCTCAGAGAAGGCCGTATCAGAGAAGGGGCTGGCTCTTGCCAAGAAACTGGCCGCAGGAAAGGTCAAACGCTTTGAGAGCAAATGCATCGAGATGAATGTGAGCGGCATCACCCGTTAGTAAGGATTTAGTAAGGATCACTGATTTCATATGCTATCTGTCGGGCTGGCTGGAAAGCCTAACTCCGGCAAATCCACTTTTTTCAAGGCAGCGACCCTGGTTGAAGTGGATATTGCCAATTATCCGTTTACTACTATTGATGCCAATCACGGCGTTTCCTATGTGCGTGTTCCCTGCCCCTGCAAGGATCTGGGCATCAAGGAAGGCTGTGGCAGGTGCAATGATGGCCAGCGCTTTATCGCCATCGAGCTGATTGACGTGGCCGGGCTGGTGCCCGATGCTCATCTGGGAAAAGGCCTGGGCAATGAGTTCCTGGATGCTCTGCGGGTAGCGGAAGCCGTTGTTCACGTGCTGGATGCATCAGGGGGAACGGACGTGGAGGGAAATCCCGTCGGCCTGGGCAACCACGATCCTGTTTCTGATGTCAAGTTCCTGGAGCATGAGATCACCATGTGGCTCAACGGCATTCTCAAGCGCAACTGGGAGAAGCTGATGAGAAACTACCGGGCTCTGGGAGGCAAGCCGGAGCAGGTTCTCATCGATCAGATGGCAGGCGCCGGAGTCTCAGACAGCCAGATCCGTCGTGCTGTGGCAGAGATGAAGAAGGAGTTGGGAAGCTGGAAGGATGAGGATGTGCTGCGCTTTGCCGGGCTTTTGCGGGCCTACAGCAAGCCCATGATCCTGGCAGCCAACAAGATGGACGTGGCCGCGCCGGAGAACGTCAAAAAGCTGCTGGCCTTGAAGGAAGAGCTGGTAATACCCGTGAGCGGCGCTGCCGAGATTGCGCTACGGATGGCCGAGAAGGCGGGGCTGATCAAGTACCAACCGGGAGATCCCGACTTTGAGGTCGTAGGGCAGCTCAACAAAGCCCAGACTGCGGGCCTGGAGAAGATCCAAACTCTCATGAAGCAGTATGGCGGAACAGGGGTGCAGCAGTGCATCAACCGGGCGGTCTTCGAGCTCTTGGATTACATTGTGCTCTATCCGGTGGAAGATGAGAACAAGTACACAGACAGAAAGGGCGTGATCCTGCCCGATGCCTTCCTTATGAAGCGGGGCAGCACGGCGCGCGACCTGGCTTTCCGGGTGCATTCCGATATTGGGGAGAGCTTCCTCTTCGCCATCGACGGCAAGACGAAGATGAGGCTGGGCGAGAAGCACGAGCTGAAGGACGGGGATGTCATCAAGATAGTATCGACGAAGTAAAAGCGTAAACTACTGCGCCCTTCAGGACGCGGGCATTCGGAAGATGACGACGGTTAAAAAGTCTCTATTGTGGGTCCTCTGCTCCAGCAGACTACAATGTGGCTGTGAACATCCGAGCAAGGGTTGAAGTCAACCAACCCATCGTGGCGCGACTTTTTGCGCAGCTGGAAGTTGGATCAATGCAAATCATCTGCACCTGGGCCAGCCAGGCCCTCCTTTTCCTGGAGCGAGTTCATCAAGATGCGGATAGTAAGATCGCGTCCGGCTGCTCTCCTCCCGGTCGGTCTCGGGCGTGACCCCAGCCCACAGGCGGATTGTTGAGCCGCTGCCTGTCTTTGTGCTCGTAAGTCTCGATAGGCTTTTTATCAGTCTTTGGGGTGCTGGCCATTTCGGTTCGGGTCTCCCTCTCAGCCATGCAGTAGGGAGTAAGAGACGAAAAACGTTTCGGAAGGGAAATTTGGTATTTAAATTATTCCTTTAGCTCTTAGAGCCGACTTCATATCCGCCATATCACCCTTCAGTTCTGTGATGTCGCTTCTGTCCAGAACCTATCTCCATCTTACCGCTCATATTGGTGTTCATATCCTTGATCTCAGAAATGGTCTCGTCTTGCTTATCACGAATTGAAACGCCCATGCGCCCCAGGCGGAGGCTCACACGTGACGGATGTAAAATCATCTTCTTATCAACCAGGAGCTGTATCAGGAAGGTGAATGCAGATCGAGAGGAGCAAGTCAGGATAAGTCCTGCCAGGCACCATCATTTCAGGATGAGCAATTGAAGGATAGAGTAGCTGCAATTGTGGACACCTTTTATCACCTGAAAGAGGACAGCAGGAAGAATGCTCTTATGCGTGAGCTTGGAGCAATTTCTATAACAAAACCCAGCCAGAAAAGGCCATCCGGGGGAGTTGAATAGGTGCCTCATGGTTTTGGTTTATGTGGTTTTCCATGGGAAATACGCCTAGCATGCTTAAACAGGTTTTTTAATCACAAATGCTTGCAATAAAATAATTCTTAAGCATTCATGCAAAACCTCTTTATGCCAATCACTCCAATGTCAACCGAGGCAGGGTATCGGATGAGAGAGGTATTGCTGGAATCCCGAGATGATAGGCAGCATGTCTATCTGCCGGAAAAGTGCATCGGCTGTGGATCATGCGTCCAGATCTGTCCCAAGGGAGAACTGATCATCGGCTCGGTGGGCGCTGTTGCCCGTGGTCTGATTGATAAAGACTTCATCGAGAAGAAAAGGAGCGGGGCTTGCGTCTTATGCGCTCTGTGCGCTCGCGTCTGCCCCACCGGGGCTCTGGAACTTCGGACGGCGTGCAAGGTCGAAAAGGATGAGTCCTATCTAAGCGCTGCATTAGAGCCTACGGCTGTAAACAATAAATGCGTGCACTGCGGCCTGTGCGTTGATGTCTGCCCACAGTCCTGCATTGAAGTGTTGGATCGGCAACTGGCGGAAGACGGCAGCCTGAGGATGGAAGGAAAGACCATCATCGACCTCGACCGGTGCGTGCACTGCGGCTGGTGCGCTCAGATCTGCCCGGTCGGAGCCATAACATACCAAAAGCCCTTTGACGGCCAGTTCTTCCGGGATGATAACGTCTGCCAGGCTTGCAAAACCTGTGTTCACACCTGTCCTGCCAATGCCCTCTTCAATAAAGAAGGAAAAGCTGCTGAGATGGTAGAGAAGGTGACCCACAGAAAGGATGCCTGCATCTACTGCGGAGCTTGCCAAGAGGCCTGCCCGGTTAGAGCCATCACTGTTTCAAAGAGCGCTATAATCCCGAATATGAAGGGAAAGAAGGCCCTTGAGAAGAAACTGAGTGCTCCCGCAGCCAAGCCCACATTGACCTCAACTCTCAAGACGGACGATGATGCCTGTCTTGGCTGCGGAAACTGCGTTATCGCCTGTCCGGTCAATGCCCTCTCTGATCCTTATCTGGCCGCCGGCCACCTCAATGAATTGGATGAAAAACCGCTGCTTGAAGTCTACAACGGCACTATCAGAGTGGTGGATCAGGAGGCCTGCGGCAGCTGCGGCACTTGTAGCATGATCTGCCCGGTCCAGGCAATATGGCTCGAGAGACGGGAGGTGGCTTAGAATGGCTGCTACTACTAATACTACTATTATCAGAAACGGCTACTTATTCGACCCCCTTAATGGGATAAACGGCGATGTCACTGATATTTTCATAAAGGACGGAAAGGTGGTCGCCAGCCTTAGCAGCGCGCAAGAGAGAGATGCCACCATCATAGACGCCACTGGAAAGACGGTCATGCCAGGTGGCGTGGACTCCCATTCGCATGTGGCCGGAGCAAAGGTCAATGCCGGCCGTCTCATGCGCCCTGAGGATCACTATAAATCAACGAGGGGAAAGACCAAGATCACACACTCTGGCAGCGGCTACACCGTTCCTTCCGTTTACAAGCAGGGATACGATTACGCTGCCATGGGCTACACCACAGTCTTTGAAGCGGCCATGCCCCCACTGGAGGCCCGGCACACCCATGAGGAGATGCGCTCCACTCCTATTCTCGATATGGGCGCCTACATGGTCTTGGGCAACAACTGGTTTATCATGCGCTATCTAAAGGAGGGTGACCTGGAGAAGGCAGCCGCTTATGTGGCCTGGATGATGCGAACTCACAAGGCTTACGGCATCAAATGCGTCAATCCTGCGGGGGTAGAGAACTGGGGATGGGCCAAAAATGTGCACGGTCTGGATGAGCCCAATATTCACTTTGAGGTGACGCCCAGAGAGCTTATTCGTGGCCTGGCTGAGGTCAATGAGATGCTGGGCCTGCCCATGTCCTTGCATCTGCATGCCAACAACCTGGGCCATCCCGGCAACTGGGAGATTGCCAAGGACTCGCTGATGATCACCTCCGGACTGGACCCCAAGAACAAATCGGAGCTGGTGTGGGCAGAGACAAAGGAGAGCGCCAGAAGAAGGCAGACAGTTTACCTGGCCCATGCCCAGTTCAGCGCCTACGGTGGCACATCATGGAGAGACTTTTGCTCCGGTGCTCCGCAGCTGGCCAAATACATAAATCAGGTCGATGATGTGGTGATCGACAGCGGAAGTGTTCCCTTTGGCCCGGCCACGACAATGACAGGCGACGGCCCTGCTCAGCATGATCTTTACATGCTCACCGGCCAGAAATGGTCCAACTGCGATGTTGAAATGGAATGCGGCTCAGGCGTTCTCTCGCTGATGTACCTGAAGAGCAGTCCAGTGCATAGCGTGCAGTGGGCCATAGGCCTCGAGGTTATGCTTCTTATTGATGATCCCTGGAAGACTATTATGACTACCGATCATCCCAACGGCGGCATCTTCACATCCTACCCGCAGCTTATCACCTGGCTCATGTCCAAGAAGGCAAGGGACGACACAGCCAAGGAATGCCATAAGTGGGCTTACGATAAATCAAGCCTCGGCGGTGTGGACAGGGAGATGAGCCTCTACGAGATAGCCGTTGTCACACGCGCCAATCCCGCCCGCACTATCGGCATGGCCTACAGGAAAGGCCATCTGGGGCTGGGTGCGGACGGGGATGTTACCGTCTATGACATCAATCCGGAGAAGCTGAACTTAAGCGAGACGGCAGCATTAACGGCAAAGCTGGCCCGGCCCGAATACACAATCAAGGATGGCCGGATAGTGGCCAGACAGGGTGAGATTGTGGCTGTTTCAGAGGGCAGAAGGTATTACTGCTGTCCTTATGTTGACGAAGCCCTGGAGAAGGATATGCACTGCGATCTCAAGGATTGGTTTAAGTACTACACAGTAGGCTATGCCAACTATCCGGTTCCGGATAAGTATCTGAAAAATCCTGTAGCCATCCCGGTTAATACGCCTCAAGAGGCTCAGGCCCTGGCGAGGGGGTGAGGGTATGGCAGAGATTCTTCTAAGATCCAAGGGCAGCATAGGAATCATGGTCGAGGCAGAGGTTATCAGGCCCGATATATTTGCCGGAAGGAAGAAGGAGGAGATAGAGGGGCTGATTGTCTGGCAGGGAGCTATGCAGCTTCCTTTAGCCGAGTTCTTCGATGTGGATGTGAGCCGGGCAGGTCCCCCAGAGGAGGCAAAGCCTGAAGAGACCAGCATCATCATCGAAGGGGATGTATCCAGGGTCAAGCGCATCGGCCAGGGCATGAAGGCGGGCAGGATAGAGATTCATGGACAGGCGGGCATGCATCTGGGCGAAGAGATGGCGGGAGGCAGTATCCTGCTATATGGCGATGCTGGGTCTTGGACAGGCATGGAGATGAAAGGCGGGCAGATCCACATTCAGGGAAATGGAGCTGACCATATCGGCTCAGCCTACCGGGGAAGCTGGCGGGGTATGACCGGTGGCGAGATTTCAATCGACGGCAACGCCAGAAGCCAGCTGGGCGCAGGTATGGCAGGCGGGCGGATAATAGTAGCCGGTAATGTGGAGAACTTTTGCGGCATTCGCCAGAGCGGAGGGCTCATCATGGTGAAAGGCTCGGCTGTGCGTGGCGTGGGAGCTGAGATGAATGGAGGCACAATCGCCGTCTGCGGTTCTATAAAGCAGCCTTCCCCCGGTTTTGTTGAGACTGGCCGGGAAGAGAATGTGATGCAAGGAGACATCCGGCTCGAGGGATGGTATGCCAAGTTCACCGGCGACTATGCTCTGGGCAAGAATCCCAAAGGCTCTCTTTATTGTCGCGAGGGCTAGAGGATGCAGGCAATGCTCAATTTCGCTGATTTTTCAGGAGTGGCAGACAGTATGATAGAATTTCTGCTTAATACCGGAAGCACCATTGAGGAGGGCAGGCTGGCCAAAGGAGGAAGCAAGCTCACCGAGGAGTACACCCAGGAATGCGCCGTTTGCGAGATGAATTCCCTGGATTTTCAGGCCATGGGTGCGCCGCAAAGGGTATTGATATCCACCAGGGACGGACGGCGCTCCGTGGCTGTTTACGCTCGCGCTGCATACTCAGTAGAGCCGGGCCAGATCTTCATGCCCCGGGCAATTTGGGCTAATGTGGTGGTGGACCCGGAGACATTCTCCACCGGCTCGCCCCTCTACAAAGGCTCTCTTGTGAAAGTGCAGCCCACATTGGATGATGTATTGGATGCAAGAGACTTGACAATGAAGCTGTATGCAAAGGGCAGGTGATTAGAAATGGCATCAGAGACCTCAAAGAATATCGTCTGTCCGGTCTGCGGAGCATCCTGTGACGATATTCAGGTGGAGCTTTCCGGGAATAGCATTTGCGTAAAGAATGCCTGCAAAATGGGCAATGCCAAGTTCCAGGAGATCGTAAGCAGCCACAGAATCCGCCAGCCACTCATCCGAGAAAAGGAGATAGTTCGGACAGCTCAGTGGGGGGAAGCCATAGAGAGGACGGCAGAGATTCTGACCGCTGCCAAGCGTCCTCTGCTCTTCATGGGCAGCGAGACCTCCTGCGAGGCAATGGAGGTGGGGCTTCATCTAGGTGAGTTACTGGGCGCTGTGGTTGATTCCAATGCCACAGTCTGCCACGGGCCTACCGCCATGGGCATTCAGGAATCGGGGCGCGTGGGTGCCACGGCTGGACAGAGCAAATCACGATCCGACCTGGCGGTCTATTGGGGCTCCAATCCCCTGGAGTCCATGCCCAGGCACATGTCTCGCTATGCCGTCTACCCGCGGGGCTATTGGACAAAGCGGGGAAGGTTTGATCGCACCATTATCACTGTTGATCCGAGAAAGAGTGTAACTGCTGAGAATTCCGATCTGCATATTCAGCTTAGACCCAACACCGACCATGAGCTGCTGTCAGCTCTCCTGACGCTCTTGCATGGCAAAAGGCCGCACCATTCTGTTGAAGAGGTAACAGGCGTCTCCATCACCCAGATGGAAGAGATGCTTGAGCGGATGTTGGGCTGCAAATTCGGATCCATTTACGTAGGTCTGGGAATAGCCTCTTCCTATGGCAAGCACCGAAATGCAGAAGCTGCATTCAATCTGGTTAAAGAGCTGAATGCCCATACTAAATTTGTAATCGGAGCCCTGAGGGGGCACTGCAATGTAGCAGGATTCAACCAGATCGCTTCATATCTTTACGGTTTTCCTTTCGGCCTGGATTTCTCCCGAGGATATCCGCGCTACAACCCGGGCGAGTACACATCGGTTGATCTGCTCAGAGAGAGAGATGTGGATGCTGCGTTAATTGTCTCTGCTGATCCGGTCTCGCACTTTCCGGCAGCCTGCGCTGAGTATTTAGCCGAGATCCCGGTGGCCTGTATCGACATCGCGCCGTGTCCGACTACTATGATATCTGATGTGGTTTTGCCGGGCGTGATCGATGCCATGGAGTGCGATGGAACCTTCTACCGTTTGGACGATGTTCCCATCTATTTCCAGCCCTTCACAAAATCGCCCTTCAGCTTTACACAGAGCAATGCGGATACCATTGAGCAAATATTTGAGCGGGTAAAAGCTATCAAGAGATGAGATTTGTTTCTCACATAACTGAACATGAACGGAAAAGAGCTTTCGCAGAAAGCAATGAGACATGAACTATAGGCTCGATGAGAGTGGTAATGCTAAAAAAATATACTTCAGCCGCCAATGTCATGTTTAGCGGCTGGTTTACTGCTAATGTTTGGAACATGTGGGGCAGCTATTGGTTTGTGTCCCGTTCAACACCTCCTGTGAGCTATTTTCAGAGGCCAGGTCAATCCCCTCAGTCGCTGCTTCACCTATTTTGATTCCCGGGTAGACATCCGGGCCTAGATGATCATCTACTACTCTACATACCTGGTTGCTGACTACACATACCGTAAAGTTGCCGGTGGGTGTGACCACATCGCCGCATGCCGTGGCGAAATTGCATACATTGCAGGTACAGTTATTGCAATCGGCGCATGTCGTCGGCAATGGTCCCTTTGTGACTATTTGGAATGGGTTGGTGCTGCTAAGCGTTATACCCTGGGCGACAAATCCCATCAATGAGTCGTTTATGCTGACATTTGCTACTTTTATACCAGTCAGCGCAGTATTGGGGCCGGCAGTCACAGTGTAGTTATAGCCACTGTCCGTAATGGAAATTGTCTTGCTAAGGTTTAGGTAGAGGCTGTCGCATCTGATTTTCAGGAGCATCTCAAAGCTGTCGAGAAGTCTTGCCTGTCTCCTGATGAGGTCCTCGAAGCTATCAAGGAAATCTATCCAGGTTTGCTTGAATTGCGGATTGTTCTCGATCGTCTGCTGGTAGTGCAGCCAGGCTTCGAATTTGGTATACAGAATAACTTCGTACTTCAATCTGGCTTCAAATCTATCAAGCAGCCTTTGTTTTTCCGTAGCGTTTAAACTGCAGTAGCCTCTCTTGAGAAGGTCTTCATTGCTTGATAGAATAATTGCTTCTCTGCGAATCAGATCTTCAAAGCTCTGCGTAAGGCTTATCTTTTCCGAGGTGGTGAGGGTTGACCAATTAAAGCTGACCACATCTTCGAAGCTGTTAAGTCCCAGCTGCTCTCTCATGGCCAAATCATCAAAGCTATCCAGGAATTGGTAGTGATAATTATATTCATCATATTCCAATGTTGAGTTTTTCAGCAGGTTCTCAAAACTTCCAATGAGTATGGTCTGGCTCCTGAGCAGATCCTCGTAACTCTTCATTGATTCATAAGTCGCCGCATGGCAAGACCCAGCCAGAGCAAGTGCTATGACCAGGATGCCAATAATTGAGGTGACAGTCTTATCCCCCTTTTTATCCACGAAATCTTCCTCCATATATTTATCTTATAATGATACCGATCTTTTTTGTATATATATTTTTCTAAAGAATGGGCTTCGCGCATAAGAATAATTAGGACGTTTTATTGGATCTCTATGCAAAATAATGATTTAGCTACACATCATTCCAATGAATGACGGACTTTACACTATACGTTTATGAGTAGGTTGGGTTCACGAGCACTATTTTATATTTTATCTTATGATGAAAGGTTTAAATCTTAGAAGGTTAATGAAGTTATTATCTGCCTCGTGATAGGAGTATTAGTAATATGGATCGGATACACGGCCTTGGAGTTGGTATTATCATCTGCCTTCTGTTGATCTCAGCAAGCTCGATCTGCTTGGGTGACATGGGTGAAATGGGTGACATGGGTGAGATGCTGGAATACTCCGGCCAAGATCAGGATCTGTCCTATGCTTCGTTGATGGGAGATATTCGCGAATTATACTCCTACGAAATTCTATTGGTTAACCAGTCTCATCAGATCGATTTAAGCAATACTATTTTTTTTGCCGATCGGGAATCGATTGATGAGTGCATCTGCGCCTTGAGTGCATACGAAAATATATTGAGAGAACGGGCCATTAATCTGACCAAATTTGAAAGCAGATTAAAAAAATCTTGGCCGAAATTGAGCCTGCATGAGCGAGTCGAGATAACTGAAGATCTGGAAGAGATGCTGAGGTACCAAGCAATCTTTATCTACGATTTCCAATCTAAATTGAAGAAGAAATTTTGCAGCTTTCCCATTCGAGACCGAAAGAAGTTCCTGAATAGTATGGAGGATCTATTGGATCGAGAAGCGAATCTTCTACTGGGATTTGAGGGTTTCTTGCATCATCTTCAAGTTATTCATGATGGACAAAAGATGGAATTTCTGGCCAGTTTTGAAGATCTGATACGCAGGCAGGCTATTCTACTGGATATTTATGAAGCATTTTTAAAAGTAAACTGCAATGTATTAAAAATAGATAAATATGTGAATGGGTGTGGACCTTTTAAGCCCTGCCAGAACGTCACTTATACCTATGTAATAAAAAACAACTGCAATTGCATCGTAGAAGGCATTAGGATTGTAGACAGTCGGCTTGGTATCATTATTGAAGATCTCTCGCTAGGTCCTCATGAAGAAAAATCTTTTGATAAATCCACGTTATTGAATTATCCACCCGGCACGAAAGTATGCAATAAAGCTCAAGCATGGGGCAATTTCTCCAATAACTTCATTGTTATGAGTGAGAGCAATGAGGTCTGCATCCAAATGGCGCCGCCCACGATAAAAAATGATTCAGTGAAATTGGGCAATCAAAAAGCTCTGGCCATAGCTTCCGATATCGCAACGGCGGAGAACAATATCGTGATTGAAAAGAACCAAGGAGGGAAATGCGGCCCGGACAAGGATTCTGCCGGCCGGACAACAATCGGCGTGGGGGATCAACTGGCTGCTGCATATCGAAACTCTAAAGGAGCCAATAATATTAATATAGTCTCAAACCAGCAGTAAAAGACACTTTTTTTTCTTCTAATGTCTTCCTCCACCGTTTTATCAAAGATTGGTCAATAAAGCCGGAACTTCCGCGGCTTCGCGTGAAAACGGAAATCTCACCTGAAGCCTTGTCAGGCGCGAAAAAAGGATGGCTGCAAATTCGCGCTCTTTCATCCCCATTTGCAGCATCCCCGCGAACGCTGCCCCTGGCCCACCGTCCTTAACCGATCCCATACGCTTGGGCGCGCTTGTGAGTAGCTGAGTCGTTACCGTTACTTGTTGCTTTTTCCACTCAAATCAGGCAACTATTTTCTACCCAGGTAAAGCCGGCAGACCTCAGGGTTGTCGAGCAGGCTTCGTGCAGGTCCTTGCAGTCGATTGCGTCCCATTTCCATGATATAGCCTCGATCGCTAATTGCCAGAGCCCTGCGGGCGTTCTGCTCGACCATGAGAATGGTCACTCCTCTCTCATTTATCTCCTGGATCTCAGAAAAGAACTGGTTCATTACCTTGGGAGATAAAGCAGCAGAGGGCTCATCTAAGAGCAGCATGGATGGACTGATAATCATGGCTCTGCCCACCGCCAGCATCTTCTGCTCGCCTCCGCTAAGAGTCCCAGCCCTCTGATTCATGCGATTGGCAAGCGTCGGAAAAAGCTCCAGGACAATTGATATGCGTTCTTCACTTCCGCCGGTTAAAGCAATGGCCCCCATCTCGAGGTTCTCCTTTACGGTGAGCGCAGGAAATACATTTCTCTCCTGGGGCACATAGGACAGACTCTTTAGCACAATTTGATCAGGCCGCATTCCCGTGATATCCTGGCCTTTGAATTGGATTGTTCCACCCCTCATTCTGGTCAGTCCGAAGATGGACTTCATCAAGGTTGACTTTCCACAGCCGTTCGGGCCTATGATAGTTACAATTTCTCCCTGGTCAACGTGCAGTGACACCTCGTTTATGATGTTTTCGTCGGTATAGCCTGCAGTGATTGAGTCAATGCTGAGCATCAAGTCCAACTCCCAGGTAGGCCTCAAACACCCGTGGATCGGAGATGACCAAGTCAGGGCGGCCATTCGCCAATACCGCACCCTTGTTCAAGACATAAAGCTCATCAGAGAGGGCAAGTACATATGGAATAGCATGCTCAATTATCATAATGGTGAGTCCTTTATCTCGAAGCTTCTTGACCTTCTCAATGAGCCTCTCTGAGAGCGTCGGATTTAGACCGGCAAATGGCTCGTCCAATAGCAGCAGTCGAGGGTCTGCCATCAAGGCGCGGGCCATCTCAAGCATCTTCTTCTGGCCGCCTGACATAGACCCCGCATACTCGTCTTTCATGCGCAAAAGGTCAAAGAATTTCAATATCTCTTCGGCTTTATTCTCAATAGATCTTTCCTCCGCCTGTACCTTGCCATGACGGATGATGGGCGCAAAGATCATTTCTCCAACCTGATTTTGACCTCCTAACATCATATTCTCCAAAACTGTCATCCTCATTAGAGCTCGGGGTATCTGAAAGGTGCGAATCAGGCCGAGTCGAGCAATTTTATAGGCAGGCAGACCTGTTATCTCCCTTCCAGAAAAGATAATGCTCCCAGCATCCAGCCCTGCAAAACCTGATATGAGGTCGAATAGAGTGCTCTTGCCGGCACCGTTGGGCCCGATAAGGCCCACAATCGTCCCTTCCTGAATAGATAGGCTGCAGCCGTCCACTGCCTGAAGGCCGCCGAATCCTTTTCTAGCGCCATCTATCTTGAGGATTTCATTTCCCAACGGCCAACTCCTCCTTTCTGCCGAACAATCCTTGGGGCCGAAACATCATGAGTCCGATTAGGATTATGCCGATAACCACCATTCTCGCAGCACTTGATGCGGATGGACTGAAGGATATGTACCCCTCTAAAAAGCGAGTTGTGCTGAAGAATCCCCAAAGCAGGATCGCTCCCACAATCGTGCCCCTATTGTTGCCGCTGCCGCCCAAGATGACCATTATCCAGGCATAAAATGTCTCAATGGGCTGGAAATTATTGGGATTGATATACTGTAGATAAAAGGCAAGGAGCGATCCCGAGAGGGCAGCGATGGCTGAGCCTAGCGCCAGAGCCTGTACCTTGTAGGAGAAAGCGTTTTTACCCAATGAGACTGAGACCGCCTCATCATCTCGGACGGACTTGAGCACCCTGCCCCAGGGAGATTTGGCCAAAACCTCAAGAAGTGCATAAGCAAGCAACAGAACGATGATCACAATACCTGCCAGAAGGAAATTATAGTCCTCATGGGCAACCAATCCCTCCAGAGGGCGAGGATATCCGTAAAGCCCAAATGATCCTCTGGTCAGAGATGACCAGTTGAGCAGCAAAAATCTGATGATCTCTGAAAAGCCGATGGTGACTATTGCCAGGTAATCCTCTCGCAGCCTGAGGGTGGCCAGTCCTAAGAAAGCTCCAAAGGCTCCTGCCAGGACCATGCCCGCCAGCACAGCAAGGATCAGCGGCACCCCATTCATACTCAGGAGGACTGTAGCGTAGGCACCAATAGCCATGAATGCCACATGTCCAAAGTTGAGAAGCCCTGTATAGCCCCACTGCAAATTCAGGCCCAGGGCGAATATTGCATAAATTCCGGCAGTGAGCATTATGGATACCAGGTAGTCTTGCATTTTATCCCCCACCAAAGAGGCCTTTGGGCTTGAAGAAGAGAACAACAATCATAATGGCAAAACTGACTGCAATTTTATATTCCGCAGGCAAAAATGCAGTGGAGATCTCCTGGGCAAGGCCGATAATCATTCCACCGGCCATAGCTCCGTAGGCATTGCCGATGCCGCCGAGTATCGCCGCTGCAAACATAGGCAGGATGATGGACCAGCCCATGTTGGGATTTAGATGGGTTATAAGTCCGAGCATTATTCCTGCCAGAGCGGCAAGGCCCATGCTCACCATCCAGGTGTATCTTATGACCTGATCCACATTGATTCCGGTAATTCTGGCCAGGCTGGGATTATCGGACAGTGCTCTCATGCTCTTTCCCAGGGTCGTCCGACTCAGGATAGCATGGACCAGGAGCATACTGGCAAAAGCAATCAATACTACGCTAATTTGAAAATAAGTTAGAAGAATTCCCCCCAGATTGATGCTCTCCATCACAGGCAGTGGAAATCTCAGTGCATCCGGCCGAAAGAATATGATCAGAGCATTTCTTATGGCGATGGACACGCCAATTGACAGAATCATGATGGCGGTTCGGCTGGCTCCGCTGCTACGCATAGGCTTCCAGATTCCCATATCCAGCAGGACTGCAAATGCCCCCGTGGCAAGAATGGCGATAATGCACGCCGGCAGGAAGCCGAGGTTTGAAGATGCTGCAAAAAAGAGAGTCAAATAAGCGCCGAGAGTAAGAAAATCTCCATGAGCGAAATTGGCAAAATTCATGATTCTGTATGCCAGAGACAATCCAATAGCTGCCAGAGCAATAATGCATCCGTAGACTACCCCGTTGGCTATTAGCTGTCCAATCATATTGCTCAATCAAAAAGAGATCCTCTTATTGGAGCTATTTTTATCTTTCCCTAATGCCTTGTGCATCAATCCAATCGGATCATTTTCATGATGATTTTACTTCTGCGATACTTATTTATTCAATCTCTCTAGGTCCTGGAATCAGGATGGTTTTAATGAGGATAGGATCGTATTTTGTAATCTTGGCCCTCGTTCTCGCTGTATTATTATCGGGATGCACCGAGAAGGTTGAAGATAAGGGCAGTGTAGTGACGAAGGGAGTAACAAACAATAGTGTCGAAAGTGGTGCCACTCCAACTGAAGGGAACATCAATATCGGAGTGCTGCAATCTCTAACCGGCGATCTGGGAGCTTATGGCGGACCCATGAGCGATGGCATGAAGCTGGCTGCCAAGCAGATCAATGAAAACGGCGGACTCTTGGGAAAGAAGCTGGTACTTCTGGTTGAGGATGATCAGACCAACAACGTGGCAGCCGCCGATGCAGCCAATAAGCTGGTCAAGGTAGATAGAGTTCCTGCGATCATAGGCGATACCGGCAGTGGACAGAGCATGTCCATAATCGATATCACTACTGGAAATGGCGTGCTGCAGATCTCATCATCCAACACGGGCACGGAATTTACTACTTATAATGATAGTGATCTTTATTTCAGAACTGCGCCCTCGGATACCCTGCAAGGCTGCGCAATGGCTAATTTGGCCAAGGAGCGGGGCTACAAGACTGTTTCAACCATCGTCATCAACAATCCCTACGGAGTAGGATTTGAGGAGGTCTTTGTGAAGGCTTTTGAAGCCAATGGCGGAAAGGTGCTGGAGAAGATCAGATATGATCCGTCCCAAAGCATCTTTGATTCCGAGGTGCAGAAGATCGCGGCCAGCAAACCGGAGTTTGTGATGATGGTCTCCTATCCTGAGACGGGTAGCCTCATTTTGCGGACAGCTTATGAGAAAGGAGCATTGACCGGCACTACATGGCTGCTCTCCGAAGGCCTGAAGTCCGACAATCTGGCAGAGCTTGCCGGGAAGAACGCCACCGGCGGATATATTGTGGCCGGGCTGCAAGGACTGGCTCCAAACGAGAATGCAGGCGGGAAAGCTTATGATACATTCCGGTCTCTCTACAAGGCAGAGTACGACAAGGAGCCGGGAATTTACTGCACCAACAGCTATGATGCCCTAGCTGTGGCGGCACTGGCCATCGAGCAGGCAAAGACCGCTACCGGAAGGTCCATAGCCGATAACCTGAGATCGGTAGCCAATCCGCCCGGCGTCGAGGTCTCAGATCTGAAAGAGGCTTTGAATCTGGTAAGAGAAGGCAAGGATATCAATTACCAGGGCACATCAGGCAACATAACCTTCGATGAGAATGGAGATGTAAGCGGATCTTATACCGTTTGGACCATTGCCCAGAACGGAAGCATAGTCCAGGGCGAAAAGGTCGCAGCTTGATCTTAAGAGCCCTCTTTTCTATTTTTACCCTCGCATCAGATTCATGGCCAGATCGAGCACCGTCCTGGGCCGGTAGAGCAGGACGATAGAGGCGGCATAGGCCGCTTTTTTGGCGAATGAGCCTCCTGAAATTAGCCTCTTTCCGCAAAGGCCATGCACAAGCATATCGATCTCTTCATCCTTCATAATGGAGAGCGCCTGCAAAGATGCTCTGCCCATGCGGTACTGCCAGTAGAACTCCCTCTTCCAGCGCCGCTCATACTGGGAAAGACCTTGACGGGATACGTCCCCGGCCAGGGCCGCTTCTCCAGCCACGCTGCCGCAGATCGCGCCAGCGCGCATGCTGTAGGCAAGGCCACTCTGCCCGGCGGCTCCACCTGTTATCATCAGAGAATCTGAAGTTATCTCGCCGGCTAGAGCGCAGATCGGATCGCCTCCTCGTCTCACGGATAGAATCTTCATCTCCTCAATATCCCTGTACTGCGAGGCTTTGCAAGCCTTAAACCGCTTTAGGAAATCCCTGAAAAAGGGCTGGATATTCTGGCCGTGGCCTCGCACAAATACTCCCAATGTGGCGCGATCGCCCCCGGCTGGTGAGAAGGTGGCCTTCCAGCCGGGTGCCATGCTGCCGATCCAGTATTGGAAGAACATCTCCTCGCCCAGGCCCGGATGCTCAATATCGGCTTCCATAGCCCAGGCGATATCCTCTGGATGGCGCATTGCTGACAGGCCCGCCTGCCGCGAGAAGCCCGACAAGACTCCTGATGCGTCCACCACCACTCTGGCCTCGATCTCGTCATCATTTAGGAATACAGTTCTGCGGCTGTTTTCCAGCCTGGAATCTTTAGCGGCTGCCGCCAGCAGAGTCACCCCGCAGCTTTGCGCGAGGCGCAGGTAATGCTCATCGAATTTCTTTCTGTCAATGAAATAGCCTTTTGCGGGGATAGAGGCACCCTGACCGGAAGGAGAGAGAATGCGCATGCCTTCCAGCTCTTTCATCAGGTAGCAGTCCTCAACCTTAACTCCTGAGGCTGCGGCCATTCCTTCAAAGAGGGTATTTGCAGTATGATCCAGCCCGGCCAGATCCCTGTCCAATAATATTACCTCTGCACCGCCTTTCGCGGCAGAGATTGCAGCCATCAGGCCAGCGGGCGAAGCGCCCACTACCAGAACATCGCACTTCACGAGGATAGTAATGACGGGGGATGAGATTAACTTTTCCGGAGGACAGAAGCATGCGAATTTAGCAATAGCTCAAAAAAAATATCATCCATACGGCGTAAAAGTAATTTTTCGGCCATCCCACAAAATCTGCCCAACACATCTTCTCTACACCATCTATTGTCCAGAGGCGGACCAGGAGGTATTAATAATCCCTTGATGAAGCTGCTATTATGAAGACCATCATTATTCTTGTAAGCCTCTTGGCAGTTGTCTCTATTGCTGCTGCGTATACCCCAGAACAACAAGCAACTGTGGACGGCGTGCACCTATCATTCCAGCTCGGACAAGCATACGACAAAGCTGCCCAGGGTCAGAATGTCCCGGCTTTCAATGCCCTGGTCGATCAGTGGAATGCATGGGTTGTTGGGAACTTTGGAAACGATACTACTCTGCTCATGGCAAAGATGACCGCACCTGTCAATCTGCAGAAGCCCTATATCGCAGCCGAGAATAATACCACCAGCAATAGCATAGTTCATCAGATTGGTGGTGGGGCAAAATATACCACAAACGATGTCAACCTTATGTCAGATGCAGCTATAGCAAAATATGCAACCTCGGAACAAGGAAGAGCCCTGGGTGCAGATTTCCTGGGTGGAGTCTAAGCCGTTATTTTTTTTTTATATTTTAATTTCTGATTTTTTTGCGACCCGGAACTCCGCCTCCTTTACCCATGTTTATAGCTGCTTGATCATTGCCGTTTTTTCCACAGAGCAACATTCTTCCCGGTTTTTGTAATCCCCGCAGCAAATTGGAGGCTGAACAAAGCCTCGTAACTTACAGAGGATTTTCCCGTCTTCATAGCAAGCAATCATCTGGAAGCAAGCTATGCAGAACTTGAATTTCATAGTAGTACTAATAGATCTTCCAGAAGAAAAACTAATTGGTTGCGACCAAATGATTATTGATGAGAAGAAGTCTTAAATATTGCTAACAAAAATATCTAGTATTATGAACAAATGATATTAGTCTCAACCAAATCTTACAACGAGGGGCTCAATTTAGAAACGATTCCGAAAGAAATCAACTATAGGTGTGGTATCATAGAAATGTATTCAATAGAGGTCCATAACCTGACTAAGAAGTTTTTATTACATCGAGGACTGCTCGATTTTGTTACTCATCCACACAACAAAGATGAGATTACATCCTTGGAAATGATCAATTTAGAGGTGCGAGAGGGTGATGTGTTCGGTTTGCTCGGACCAAATGGTGCCGGGAAGACAACACTAATAAAAATATTATGCACCTTGATTTTTCCGAGCGCTGGAACGGCAAGGGTGAATGGATATGATGTATTAAAGGAGAGTAAAAAGGTCCGAGAATCCATCGGTTATGTCACAACAGACGAACGAAGTTTCTACTGGAGGCTTACTGGTCGACAAAATCTAGAATTTTTTGCCAATCTTCATAACTATTATTCTCATGAGGCCAGTGAAAGAGTGTCAGAGATTCTGGATATAGTCAACCTTGAAAATAGAGCTGATGACCCTTTTCTAAGCTACTCTGCCGGGATGAAGCAGCGACTGGCCATAGCCAGAGGGCTGATCAACGATCCTCGGGTTCTCTTCATGGATGAGCCGACAAGGAGCCTGGACCCTAAGGCTGCTCAGAATGCCAGGGACTTCATCAGCAATTACATTGTCAGAGAGCAAGAGAAGACCATATTCTTATCCACCCATAACCTCAGCGAAGCCGAGCAGCTCTGCGATAGAATTGCCATCCTTGACGAAGGTAAGATAAAGATTGCAGGCAGCCCTCAGGAGCTAAAAAGCGGTCTAGGCAATGATTCCACATTAGGCGACGTCTTCTCATCCTACTCAGGCAGGAGGCAGGAAGAAGAAAAACTACCGAAATCATCCTTCATGAAAGAGATGCGCTCTCGGCACAGAGGCGGATTTGGCATGAGGAGGAGATGAGTGTGATCTTGAGAAAGGCTTTAGCTTTCATAAAACGCAGCTATATGCTGCAGATGAGCTATAGATTGGAGTCTATTTTACGAATATTCTTCATGCTATTTAACATCTTGACCTACTACTTCGTTGCGAAGTTAGTAGGAACCGCTGGTGCTAAATATCTTGAACCCTATGGCGGAGACTATTTCTCCTTTGTACTGATCGGCATAGCTTTTTCCACATATCTAATGGTCTCGCTACGAGGCTTCTCGGAGACCATAAGAGATGAACAGATGATGGGCACTTTAGAAGCTATGCTCGTAACCCCCACCGGTACAGCTACTGTGATAACCTTTTCATCACTATGGAGTTTCATATTTGCCTCCATTAGAGTTCTGTTGTATCTCGTAGTTGGCATTCTTTTGGGCGTGAACATGACAAATGCCAACTTAATAGGAGCATTAATCATTCTCATCCTAACAATACTGAGTTTTAGCAGCCTCGGCATATTGGCAGCGAGCTTTATCATGATCTTTAAAAGAGGAGATCCCATCAATATGATGTTCATGAGCACATCAGAACTCTTTGGCGGCGTATTTTTTCCTATCGAAGTATTGCCTTGGTGGCTACAGAGCATCTCTCATCTCTTTCCCATGACCTACTCGCTTAGCGGTATGAGACATGCGCTCTTGCAGGGATATTCATTGCGTGAATTAGCCCCGGAAATATCCACATTGTTAATTTTCGCCCTAATTCTTCTGCCTTTGAGTCTATTCATCATCAGATTCGCCGTAAAAAGAGTCAAGGAAGAGGGAACGTTGGTTCAATATTGAGCGAATTTATCTCTAATTTTTACCCTCAAGTTGCCTCTTTCAAACAGAACGCCTCCAGTACTTGGCTTAATTCTCTACACGTTCTCATGGGATACTCTTAAATAGTATGATAATTTTGCATATTGATAATATCAAATCATATGTTTAGTAGAGTAAACATGAAGAAATATTAAATCAAGCAATAAGAACAGAATTATGCATATAAGGTGATCTAGATGAAACAAGCCTGTAAAGTGCTAGCGTTGCTCTTATGCCTGTTGCTATGGGCTGCTCCATCCGTATTAGGAGACGAAATGCTTAATGTATTCGGAAATGCTAATATGGATCAAACCATTGACGAGAGAGATATAGCATATGTAAAAGATATTATCGGCAGCAAAGAACAGATAACTGAGTTTGCAGACGCAAATAATGATGGAATGATCGATGCCCAGGATATCGACCAAATCCAAGCCATAATTGATGATAATCCCAAAACGATAACGGTTAAGGACGCAGGAAATAGAACTGTAACCGTAAAGCTGCCGGTCAGCCGAATCATATCCACGGATTATCGCACGACAGAGCCTCTGATCGCAATCGGAGCCGCAGATAAGATCTGTGCAGTTGACACGACCTTCCATGAGCGAATGGCGGAATTTGGACTCGCCGATAGGCCGGAAGTTGCCGTTCATGCTGGCGAGGTCAACTACGAGCTGATACTGAAGCTAGAGCCCGACCTGGTAGTGGTTGCCACCAGCAAAGCTTCCACCGCAAATGATACTTCTGATAAACTCAAGGGATGCCCGGTTATAGCCATCAGTCCCACCAATCGGAAATCAATAATCCCTGATTTGAGACTCCTGGGATACGTATTGGGAGAAAGGGAGGGATCTGAGCGGGTGATTGACTGGATAAAGAAGCATGAAGACATTGTGGAAGATCGTGTTAAAGATATCCCCTCATCAGAATATCCCACATTCTATTACGAATCCAATTCAGACCAAAAACTATGGTTCGCTTACACACCGGTTGGCGGAAACATCGTTGATGGATGCGCAGCCGCAAATATCGCATCAAGCCTCGGATCCAGTTCATCTTATGAGATCGAACCAGAATGGTTGCTGACTCAAAATCCGGATTTCATGTTCCTGGATCTGATGAAGGGCGCAGAGAGCGGCCCGGAAAAGAGCGAGGAAGATATGGCTGCCCTGTGGCAGAAGCTTAAGGACTTGAGGAACTTCCCCGGATTTACTGATATCAACGCGGTCAAGAACAACAACCTGTACATAATTGATAGGGATATAACAAGCGGACCGAGATGGGTTGTAGGCAATGCTTATTTCGCCAAATGCATGCATCCAGAGCTGTTTAAAGATATCAATCCAGACGAGTGGAATCAGGAATATCTTAAGGGATTCTTCGGACTTGATATAACAGGAACTTGGGCATATCCCATGCCTAAGTGAATTATTTTTTCATGGTCCAGTAGTACCTCTATCACGCCGACAATGCAAAAGAATATTTAATTTATAGGAGAAACGAATATGCAGCCAAATACATTGGAGATTAAAGAGAAGGTAAGAGCTTTCTGGGACAACCCTCGCCATGATTATGATGCATCACCTGGCCACGGGGTACATTCACCATCAGAGAAAGAGATGTGGCGGAAGGGAATATCTCAATTGCTCGGCACCAGCAAGGATTTAAAGATTCTGGATATCGGCACAGGTACCGGCTTTCTGGCGCTTCTGCTTGCCGAGATGGGATACAATGTCACCGGTGTTGATTGGGCAAAGAGCAAGATACAAAAGGCAAAAGACAAAGCCGCAGCTCAAAAATTTCAAGTGAATTTCGAAGTTCAGGATGCAGAGACGCTATCTTTTCCAGACGATTCATTTGATGCCGTGGTGAGCAGGCATGTGATCTGGACATTGGCCGATCCTCTGAAAGCGGCAAGAGATTGGGCCAGAGTCGTTCGTCTCAGGGGCAAGGTCATCGCAGATATTCCTCATATGAAATCCCACTGCGCAAGCCACCACTTTGGAGAAGAGGTGGGCAGAAATTTGCCATTCTATAACGGAGCGGAGCCAGAGAAGGTAGCGAGCATGTTCAAGGAAGCAGGATTGACAAAAGTGAATCTCCTCACATTAGATCGTCCCATCGACTTGGATAAAACAACTGTGCTGGTCCATGGAGAAAAAGGATAAGAGGTTCGCAGAGGAAGGATAACGCGCATGACACCTGAGATCTCCAATAAGAATGCGAATTCTGATTTGAGGATTGAATATCAGAAGTTTATTGGCAGAAAGATATTCTTTCTTATATCACTCATTCTGGGAATAATTCTCCTGGGAGGCTATGCTGCCACACAGGGATCGGCAGATTTAAGTGTCCTAAATGTTTACTCTACCATCTGCGCAAAATTTTTTCCAGGAGTATTTGAAACCAACTGGTTTTCAGAGCAGATAGTATGGGGTCTGAGGCTACACAGGATCTTCATGGCAATCGTTAGCGGAATTGGTCTGGCCATAGCTGGAGCTGTCATGCAGGGAATTTTAAAAAATCCCCTGGCCAGTCCTTTTACATTGGGGATATCGTCTGCAGCAGGATTTGGCGCTTCTTTGGCCATGATCATGGGTGCAGGATTTGTGGGAGGAGAATACCTCATTATAGGCAACGCCTTCATATTCACCTTCCTCGCCTCACTTGCCGTTCTGGGTCTGGCGAAGTATAAAGGTATCTCCTCCGAGACATTGATACTAGCAGGAATCGCAGTCAGTTACATCTTCTCGGCCATGACCTCATTTCTACAGTACCTGGGTGATGCCGATCAGGTGCAGGGCGTTGTCTTCTGGATGATGGGCTCACTAGGCAGGTCTGACTGGGACAAAGCAGCGATTGTTGCGGGCGTCATCCTCCTCTGTTTCCCCTATCTGCTCATGCGCTCCTGGGATATCAATGCCATGGGAACTGGTGACGAAACTGCCAAGAGCCTGGGTGTGAATGTTGAGCGAACGCGCGTCTTATGCATGATGCTGGTATCTGTAATCGTCGCGAGCATTGTCTGCTTCACCGGCACGATCGGATTCATTGGCCTTGTATCACCCCACATAACTAGAATGGTTATTGGCGGAGACCATAGATTCCTTCTGCCAGCCTCCGCCATGGTAGGAGCATTATTGCTGCTGGGCGCTGACACGGTGGCCAGAACGATTCTAGCTCCCGTAATACTCCCGGTAGGGATAATGACTTCCTTCATTGGAGTGCCGTTCTTTATTTACCTATTCCTGCGCAAAAAGAAGGAATTATTTTAGCGAATGAATTTGCATTGCTTTTCCATAGCTAGCATGGGATCAGGGAATAGGTAGCTCTTCACCCCATGCATCTCCCCAATATCTGTTAAAGTAATCATACTTAGTAATACTAAATAAATAGATAGTTTTATTAGTAATGCTGACTTCTAGCACAAACGTGCAATAGCCTATGTTATACCCACAACGACGCATGGGCGAATCGACTGCAATCCGACGGAGTGAGATGGTTTATGGTAAAAATCACGATTAAGGATCTGACCTTTAGCTATGCAAGCAACAAGATCTTGGATAATCTGAACCTGTTGATTGATTCATCAGAGATCCTCAGCCTGGTGGGTCCCAATGGGTCGGGCAAGACCACCCTCATAAAATGCATGGATCGAATTCTGAAGCCGAAAGGGAGCATCCTGCTCGATGCCCTCAGGCTTGAGGACATGAGTGGTGTGGAGATTGCCCGCATTTTCGGTTATGTACCACAGTCCAGTTCAACTCCCTTAAACACAACCGTATTCGATACAGTGCTCATGGGCAGAAGGCCGCACATTAGCTGGCGAGTCTCAGACGCAGACATCGAGAAGGTGGCAGATACCCTTGAGCTCTTGCACCTGGAAAGGTTTTCCATGAGGGATTTTTCACAGCTCTCCGGTGGCCAGAAACAGAAGGTTCTGATTGCCCGTGCTCTATGTCAGGAGCCGGAGGTACTACTATTGGACGAACCAACCTCGAATCTGGATATGAAGCATCAGCTCGATGTCATGGAGACGATAAGCTCACTTGTTAAGGAGAAAGGCATCTCGGCAGTCATGGCCATACATGACCTTAACCTGGCCTCCAGGTTCTCAGATAAGCTGGCTATGTTGATGGGCGGGAAGGTATATGCTGTTGGCAGCCCAAATTCACTTATTACAGAGAGCAATATCGGCTATGTCTATGGGATTGAGGCACAGGTGATGAATGATCTCGACAAACCTTATGTTGTACCCATCCGATCAATGAACGCAAGCACTACATGTAGCTGAAGGAACATATCTTCCATTATATTATTTTATCACTCAATGATCTTTCTGAAGCTGATCGACGCCACAATGAAGATTACTGCATCAAAGGCGATTACAGCCATGAAATCTACTGGGACATTTGCCACATCTCCACTTATCATCAAGCCCCTCACAGCATCCACGGCATAGGTCAAAGGATTTAAGACTGCTATGGACTGCAGAAATGGAGGCATCAGCTTGATAGGATAAAGCGCATTGCTGGCGAAGAAGAGCGGCATGATCATGGCCTGGCCGATGCCCATGAAGCGCTCCCTGGTCTTCATGAGAGATGCTGCAAAAATAGAGAGTGCTGCAAAGCCTCCCGAGACCATGAATAGCATCAGGAAGGCGGTAATGATGTAGAGGGGATTGGGAATGAATTTAACACCGAGCAAAATTGCCACTGGGAAAATTATAAGAGCCTGGACCACGGCCCTGACCCCAGAGGCAATAGCCCTACCAATGACGGTTGCGTATCTGGATGCAGGAGCCACCAGGAGGCGCTTTAAAATCCCCGTCTCCCTCTCCCAGACGATGGTGAGGCCGTAGAAGACGGAGACGAAGATGGTGGACTGGAGCAGCACGCCCGGTGTGATGTAATCGATATAAGGGATGCCGTTGGTGGGAATGTCACGCACATGACTCATGACAGTTCCATAGACCGCAAGCCACAGGATTGGCTGAACGGCTCGGGTGTAAATCTCTGTCCGGTCGTGCCTGAGTCTTCTCATCTCAAGCTCGATCATAGCAAACATCTCTCTCACTGAATCATTAAATGCCATAGTGGTAACCTGATTGATCTCGTGTCTCGAAAAACTCAAACACGTCGTTTTTTTTCAGCCGTCTCATTTCATTGGAAGCGATCGCTAGTGGCCTACTCATTGCCCAGCTATGCCAAATTTTGCCCACCTGCACCTGTATGTCGCATTCCTGCATATTTTAAGAATACATCATCCAGTGTCGGCCTCGTCGCTCTGATCCATTCCAGCGAGATCCCTTCGCTCCTCAAGACTTCGATGATCAAAGGCATAGCAACCTCTCCATTCTCGACCACAACATCCATGATGCAGTCATGAACGGCAGCATCTCCAACGAAGTTCAGAGCTCTGATCTTCGTCAGGGCATCGGACTGTTGTATCAGAGGAGCTGCAGATGGATGCTTAGAATCAGTGCCATTGTTTGCCAGGCGAAAGGATATGATCTCGCCATGAAGTGAGCGTTTGAGCTCGCTAGCGGTGCCGGTCTTTACGATTTTTCCCTTGTTGATGATGGCGACCTCGTCGGAATATAGGTCTGCCTCATCCATGTAATGAGTGTTAAAAAAGACAGTGGTGCCATATTCTTTCTTGAATGATCTCAGATTCTCCCAGACCGCTTTTCTGGCGGAAGGGTCGAGACCCAGAGTAGGCTCGTCCAGGAAGAGAATTCTGGGCTTGATCAGTAGGGCGCAGGCGATCTCAAGCCTGCGGATCATGCCGCCCGAGTATTTCTTCACGGGCCCGTTTGCCACATCCTCCAGGCCCATGTTTTGCAACGCATCCCAGATGATCTTCTTTCTCTGGCTGGGGGAGACGCCGTAGATCTTGGAATAAATGAGGAGATTCTCAAAGCCGGTGATGTCGGTCCAGACGCTCATCTCCTGGGGCACATAGCCGATGATCTTCCGGACCATATCATCATCCTTTACAACATCATAGCGAAAGGCGCGCGCATGGCCGAGTGTGGGATGAATCTGGGTGGTTAATATCCGCATCAAGGTGGTCTTGCCGGATCCATTGGGGCCGAGCAAGGCAAAGATGCTGGCCGCCTTAACCGTCAGATCGACTCCGTCCAGAGCATTTACCTTGCCGTCATATACCTTAGTGAGCTGCTCTATTTCAATTGCTGATGCCATATTCACCTTCTGGATTTGGTTTCATATCTTTTGATTTGATATATAAATTCTGCGATTAGTCACATAAATATTCTGTTAGAATCTATCTATTTGGATTGTTTATTAATATTATATTCTTACAAAATGTTACTACATGGTAGAAAACCCGTAAGCAGATAGGAGATCGATGAAATGAGTCGATGAATCGATCACTACTGCCAAGAAGAGGGATGTATGGGCAAAATACCCTTCATCCCTAGACATTGTCTATCATATAGCTCACATCTCCAGCACCGGCTTTATCTTCTTCATGTAGCGATCCAGCCGTTCTTCACACTCCAACCATGTCACATCCACATTCAAGCCCTTCATTATTTCCTGGAGCTGGTCTCTGACTTCTTCCCAGGTGTACTTGTTATTGGATTTGCACAGATCAGTCATCAGACGAAGCGTGGGCACAAAGACCTTCTTGAACTCCGCCCGGATGAATTCAATAAACGGCTCGCTGGTGTCCCTTGAAATATATGATCTCAATTCATCCAGTATTGTATATTGTGAGGTGCAAGGGTCCTTGTAAGGATCAACAATCTCTCTGCCAGCTTTCCCGGAAAGAGTCTGATATGCCTGGGAGATGAGCTGATCGATATACTTTCTGGTGTATGGCTCTTCGTTAATCTCTGCTATCAGACTATAGCCGACCAACCTGCATCTGAGGAGCTGAATTCTAGCCTCCTCAAGAGGTAAATATGAGTTGATTTTGCCGGCATAATCCTCGAGGTGTTCAAGTCTTTTGTGGGGCTCAAAAGTCACAGTCATATCGGCACATCCATCTGATTACTCATATTATCAATAATGAGATATATGCTATTCGATGTTCTCAAGATAGTTATCCGTTTCTGCAAATCACTTATCTGTCTTGGTGTGGTGCCTCGATATTCTCTTAAATGTCTAAAACCGAGCCCAACCATCAAGCGCATACTTTATATCGTTGAACGTCGAAGGCCAGAGGGGCGATAGTCGGATGTCCCTCCCAGATGCTTGACATCGCCCCATCTTTTCTCTCTTCATATAGATGAATGAATCAAGTTCAAGATTCAATGCCCTGGTAGCTAGAACCTTTAAATATGAGAAGCTGCATCGCCCTAAATGGCAATAAAGCAGGAAGCACTATCCCCTGCTTGAAGGCACATCAAGATATCATTGTCATGGAGCGGCTGTGGTCCAGTGGTTATGACATAGGCTTCCCAAGCCTGTAACCCGGGTTCGAATCCCGGCAGCCGCACGTTTTCTTATCGGTGGAAATTCGAAAGGAAGAACTACTCAAAGCGCACTGTATTAACCCATGAGCAGCGACGACGATAATCTATCAGAATAATCGAAGAAGAAGATCGATATGCCTTTCTCAAGGGCATACTGGCGGGCGTGGCTATCCGAAAAGCTGTGCAAGACCTGGAACAAACCGATATAACCGAGGAAGAGATGCGAATCAACCGGGAAATCGAGAAGCTTGGATTTCATAGGTAAATTAGCTTCACATATAATAAAATTGGGAGGGACCCCACTAACACCCAGTCAGTGGGTTTCTTGTTGTCCGATCTCAAACCACAGACAAGCAATTATGATGCTACTGCTGATTGGTTACTATCTTGATGTAGTTAGCTGCATTAGCCGGTCCATAGGCCATGGCCTTTCTATTGCCTGCCTTAATCATATCTATGTTGACTTTGGTGCATGCATCAAGGCACAAGGACCCTCCACAAGGACTGCAATTCCCTGAATCCTGATTCTTCTTTATCTCCAGATTGTTTGTAGCTGCAGCCAGGGGTCTCTTTTGCCAGATATTCCCAATAGCCAATGCCTTATCATCACCTACAATCAGGCTATCGAGATTTGTATCCTGCATCTCCGGAAACTTGAAAGCAGTTCCCTCCGTCTCAAATATCCCTCCATCTTTTCCCAGAATATCCACACCTCCATTGCCGGCTATGCCCTGCGCCATTACATGAACTGAGAGCATAGTCACTGCCAGCACCAATATAACGCCGATCTTCTTGATTATCTCACCCCATACATACTTGAATTTAAGATACTGTCTGGGTTGATAATATTTATATTTTTTGGTAGTATATACTACAAGTGCTATGCTTGACACACTATATGTGTTGAGGACATTTAATATGTAATTGTGTATTTTTTGACAGATTTACAAACCGTGAAAATTCACATTGCATCATGATCAAGGCAAATTCCTCCCGCATGGGCCACGAATACCGGCCAGAAAGCTTCTATACAATTAAGCAATAAAAGAGCCAAATGATCTTTTCCATCGAAGAAATCCTCAGCACATTCGGTTATTTAGCATTGTTCGGTTTCGTGTTCGCCGAGTCAGGTCTGTTCTTTGGTTTCTTCTTGCCGGGAGACTCGCTTCTTTTCACGGCAGGAATAATTGCGGCTAACGGACATTTCGATATTTACGCAGTTATATTGGGATCGATCATCTGTGCTTTTTTAGGAGATCAGGTTGGCTATTGGACAGGAAAACGGTTTGGTGAAGGGTTCTTCTCCAAGCCGGATACGTTTTTCAGAAAGCCAATTTATATGGAGAAGGCGGAGAAATTTTATCTCAAGCACGGCAGGAAAGCAATCGTGCTGGCAAGGTTTGTCCCGGTAGTGCGCACCTTCGCTCCGATACTTGCCGGAACGGGGCGCATGAATTATTCTACATTCGTTACCTACAATGCATTGGGTGGTACTTTCTGGTGTGGGCTCCTCATTGGATCTGGCTATATTCTCGGCAATATACTTCCCAAGTCGGGTGAAGCCCTAACCCTCATTATCTTGGCAATAATCATAGTATCAATGATCCCTGTTGCGAATGAAGCTTATCGCGAAATGAAGAAAGGAAAAATCAAATGATCTGATATCAGCTACTCGCCTACAGTCCCTTTGATTTCCACCTTAAAAACCATCTCAGAGGCAGGAGAAGAAACGGATATCGTCAAGTCCACTGGGATTTTCCCGAGAGCTATGGACAGGGGTGCACCGGAATTAGCGACCTCCACCTTTATTCCCTGAGACAATTTTGTGAATGCGCCGATTAGAGCACCAAGATCAATGGTCTTTGCTACGGATTCTAGATTTGGAACTATGGTAATGGGTGCAACCTCAATGGGCCCCAAGGCAATGGGACTTTTAGAATCGCCGGATATCCGTGCCGATATGGGACTGCCATCTTCTCCAAAGACCTGCACGCCTAAAGCCCCATCCTTTCCCGTTCCTTTAACCTTGGCTACTATGGGGTGCTTTTCCTGGTCCTCCGATCCCTGGATCTTTGCCCGCGCGTCTGCATCTAGTTTAAAGGTCACCATGGTATCATCATAGAGTCTTAGGATTTTCTTGCATATAAAGGATGGCAAGGTATCAAAGTGCACTGAATGATAACCAAATAAATAAAATATAATTTAAAATAATAGCAGCGAAAGGCTGATATCTTCATGCACGAAACTAAGCTTTGATGCTTGAAGTAGGATATCTGCATATCGACAATCCCATCGCCGTGATATCTTCACATAACCAGCCCGACTTTAACGATGCGGCGGGATTGCTCTTGCTGGAGGGCTTCGATCTGGATGAGGTCCCTCTCGAAGAGATGCAGGCCAGTTTAGAGACAATCAGCCGGAAAGCCAGAAAAGGAACAGGAGCCTTTGGACTGTCCGCCACCTGCTCCCAGGATGAGCCCCTCCTGGAAGCGGCCCGGCTCGCAAGCAGAAATCTCTGCCTGCTCGACCTCCGGCTTTCCAAGATACACGACCCCATCCGCCTTCTGGAACTCATTCCACGCTTAAAGCGTTGCGGGGTAACCCTCTCCCTGAGGATAAGGCCTGAAGATCTATCCAATGCCCTTTTGGAGAAGCTAAGTGAGAGCGAGCTGGACATAATCCACCTCGACCTGCGCGGCCTAAACGGAGCCGGACCAAAGATGGTCAAGAAGGCAAAAGACAGCAGAGGCCCCGTAATCATGGCTCTGGCCGACATAGGGGAGTTTGAAGATGCCAGAAATCTGCTTGCCATGGGCGCGGATGTCGTATCTTTGCGAGGAGCAGACCCGGAATTTGCACAATGGCTATCGGGAGCCATGCAGGAGTATGACTCATTGAGCGGATGGTGCAACGCACCCAAGCACATCTGCGCGGGCGGCGACCTGCGCGGCCTGGCATTTTGCTGTCCACCAGTTAAGAACTGCCCGGTCCACGGGGCCTTGAAAAAAGCAGGCATGACGCCTGATGAGTTTGTGCAAAAGAAGCTCTCATTTGCCAAGGGAACTCCCCTGGAGAAGGGCGATGGGACCTGCTTTGGAAGCTTTGTGTGGTGCTGCAAGATTAGCAAGATGTGCTATTTGCGTGACGCTGCATTAGCCAAAATCGGGCTTTCGGCAAAGGAGTACATGGAACTGAAAAAGAAGCTGGCAGAAGAGCTCCTTTCCTAAATCCTCCTCATAAGTCATGAATTCCGAACGAGTGGCCCAGTGCGCGGTGCTGGCTATGCTTTTTGAGCTCTCATCGAGTCCCAAGCCAGGCAATGTGGATCGCTGCCACGACTTCTCCGATATCGGCTTTAATCATTTCTTGATAAGTGCAGTATCCTCTTATCCCATCTTTCGCAAAGCTGCCAATGGTGAGGGTGGCGTGGGTTCGCTTATTCTCGATGGTGTAGAGGCCTGGAAGACCTGGAATTTGGGCAGCAACACTCACTTCGGCTCTCTGGTTCTAATGATACCAATCGCAATCGCTGCCGGAAAGCCCGACGAATTGCACATAGAGCTCGAAAATATCCTGGAAAGTACCACAGTAACCGATTCCATCGACTTTTATAGCGCCTTCGAGAAGGCCAAAGCCAGAGTTATCGAGGTGGACAGTCTCAGCCTGAATGATCGGAACTGGCAAGAAGCCGTTCGCGAAAGCGGCAAGACTCTGCGAGAGCTGATGAGGCTCTCCTCTAAGCACGACATTGTTGCACGCGAATGGTCTACCAATTATGAGCGCTCATTTTTGCTCGCGAAAAGATTGGAAGAGCAGATCAGCCGGTGGGGCCAAAACGACGGCGTGGTCAGAACCTTCCTGGAGGCACTAGCTGATGTGCCCGACAGCTTGATTTGCGCCAAATTTGGTCGGAAACTGGCCTGCAAGGTATCACAGCGAGCCGGCGAGGCTCTCTTGGATGAAACCCTTGGCAAGGCTCATGAGCTGGACGAAGATCTCTTGGCAGCAGACATAAATCCTGGATCGACTGCTGACCTGATTGCAGCATCTTTATTTATCTCCCTTCTGGGGGGTTTGAGGTTTTAATTTGAGGTTTTTATAATGCTCTATGGAAATGACGGTTTAGATGAATTGGGAATACAGGACGGCATAAACGAGGTAATTGCAACTACGGAGATGTCGGACCGGATCAATGCCGCGCCACTAGGCATCATAAGAGATGGAGACAGACTTTACGTGAGGCTTTTCCTCGGAACACATACCTACGAAAACATCCTGACCAATGGGTGGTTTGTGGCCAATATCAGCCATGACGCCTGGCTCTTCGCGGAGACGGCAATAGAAGACCTTGATGAGGAATATTTCACGCGCCTGGAAGGTTTGCCCGTACTAAAAGATGCAGAAGCCTGGGGTCTCTTTAGATGCGAGGCCTTTGCCTCGGATATTATCATCGCCAATGTACAGCTGGTTAAGGGTGAGGTCTTGCGAAAGGACTTTCGCGCCTGCAACCGGGGGGCAAATCTGGTGATTGAAGCGGCTGTTGCAGCTACCAGGTATCTGGCCCTTCGCACCGATTCCTATTTCGATGAGTTGATGAAGATGCATCGCATCATCAATCGCTGTGGCGGTCCCAGGGAACAAGAAGCGATGGACCGACTCATGGATAGGATAGATAGATTTACTCATGTAAGATAGTTATTTGTGATAGCTCATGCTTGACCGTTTGCCTTCCGGATGCCAGAGCCTGGATCATCTCTTGAGTGGAGGATTTGAATCAGGCATAATAACGCAGCTTTACGGAGAGGCAGGCACTGGAAAGAGCAATATTGTCATGCAACTGGCAGTACAGGCCGTAGCCCGGGGTCTACGCGTCATTTTCATAGATACGGAGGGCTTCTCCGCAGAGAGGTTCAAACAGATTGCCGGCTCAGGCGCAGAGGAGATGGCTGCGAAGATCATGATCTTTGAGCCCATGAGTCTGGAACAGCAGGCAATAGCCATACGCGAGGCATCCAAGATAGCCGGACGGGATTTAGGTCTGATAATTCTGGATTCGGCAACATCTCTTTACCGCGTGCTTCTGGACGGAGAAGATAACCGTTCTGTTCGTCGAACTCTGACCGCCCAGCTCTCAGAGCTGCAAGAGATTGCCCGCAGGCACAGGATTCCTGTGGTAATAACCAATCAAGTTTACATGGACATAGAGAACAACTCACTGCGGCCCATAGGCGGCACGGGACTGCAACATATCTGCAAATCAGTCATCTTTTTGGAGAAAAGAGGTGAAGGGGGGCGCAGCGCCCGGCTCATGAAACACCGCTCTTCCCCGGAAGGCATCACGGCTGACTTCCGCCTGACTGCTCGCGGCGTGGAATAATAGGAATGGCAGAGAATGCACTGACTCGTAATTGGAAAACCACAGGTAACCAAAATGTGATTATAGTCGCATCTTCATGATAATGGCCGCCTCTCCGTCAGTATAGTAAGCAGGGCTGATGCCGATCATGCGAAAGCCCAACATGGAATAAAGCGACTGGGCCTTTTTATTGCTCACTCTCACTTCCAGGGTGGCGCTGAGAGCTCCCATCTTTCGGAAGGCATGCAAAACATCCAGCATAAGCCTCATGCCTATGCTACGACTCTGAAAAAGCGGCCTCACTGCCAGCCAGAAGACCCTGCCTTCGAAAGGTGTATGCTTAAATCCCAGAACGAAACCTGCCACAATCCCGCTAACCTCAGCGACAAGAGAGCTACCGCCGTGGTATTCATAAAAGGCTGTGAAGATGGCAGGATCATATCCGCCGAAGACCTCCCGATCGATCTCTAAGGCTGCCTCCAGGTCGCCCGGCAGAAATCTCCTCACCACTACAGGGTTATTGAAGAATGCCGCATCGATTCCATCCATTAGCCGACCGCGAGTCTGTTCCTCAGGCCACATTGCTTTGTTCGCATGACTTATGAGCGGAAATAGTTTATCAGACGATATTGGATTAATCTGATCTCACGTGAAGCTAGCGAAGGCGCGAAGAAGGATTAGCTGTGCAGCAGCTAGTAACTGAAGGCAACTTTGCAGGGGATAGGAAAGTCTGATTAGGTCTTTACGCATTTAAAACAGTGATGTTTCAGGCGAGCCAAGCATCGATCCACAATGCCCTTCTCAAAGGGACCAACCACCGTAGTGGCGGCCTTGAGCCCGCCCTGTGCCATCACACAGGCAACAGCGAGGCAGCACTGGATTTTTACACAGCGCCCTTCTTACGGGGACACATCATCAGAGATGAAGAGCCTGGCTCCGCTTCGCCTGCACACATTTCGTTTCTTGCCGCGCTCATACAAGAACTGATACGAGGTACGATAGATCCTCGCATTCACCGAAGACTTCGCAATTAAACGAGGTGCCCATTTCCAGGTGCTTAATCGGCTACAGCCTTATCTCGCAGCAATCTATCCATTTAGTCGTTATAGATAATACAGTTTTCGGTCGAAATGAAATTAAACCAAATCCAGTTATTCCGTTGATTGATACTTATCAGCCATCCGGGATTCTCCAAAATAATATACCCTCCCATAAGCAACTTTACGACAAAATTCTTCATCTTCTGCCAGTTCAAATAAATATTTTACAATCTTGGGACTGGACAGAAGGTGATAACACACATCGCATGGGCAGTTCACCCGGTATTTTTCTGGTAAATCGTCGCCTAATTTTGCATTTTTAATATAAGTGATTAATACTGCTGGCCCCCAGATCCTCAGCGCATGTAGAATCGGATTCATATCAGCTTTTTTTAAGATACTTGACAATGGCTCGTTATCCATATTTCCCAAAATCAAGGGATGATTTCCGTTTATCGCAAGCAATCCTCCACAACATGCTAAAACAGTACCATCCCCGGTTATCGCGGGAAAATTTATCATGAAACAGGGAAGTCGGTCCGGTTCTGCAGTATACTGGTAATCCGGTTTATCAGTTGTATCATTTTTTTCCCCAAAAGGGATGGTGATCATTGTATTGATGAATTCACTTTTTACTTTTTTTTCGAGTGAAGTAACCGTCTCTTTATAAATAGCGTCTTCTGTATCTTCCGTACATACATTTACTACATATATTTTTTTGCATTGTTTTGCGGCCTGTATGGCGTTGATAACGTTTTTGAGAGGTATATAATCCTGATGATATGCATCAGTACTTATCGCAACCATATTAACGTATGGGAGTTGCTGCAATATGGTGATTGCCTGTTTCTGGCTTTTCGCCCAGATACCATTGGTGATGACCGATACAGACAGCCCTTTGCCTCCTGCATAAGTGGATATTGTGCGCAAATTTTCAATATCATAAAATGGTTCACCACCTGTTAAATATATCATCTTTATGAATCCCTGATCATACGCTGATATCTGCTCAATCCATTCAAGGATAGTAGGAAGAGGTGTATCGGCTCTTGTAAAATGTCCCTTGTGAATAATACAGTGTCTACAATTAACCTGGCATTTGGTGGTAATCATCAGTGCGATATTCTTTAAAAAATACGATGCCCATGGGAGGTTTGGCTCTTCTTTAATTGCCGGTCCCTCCTGAAAGAGACTCATACCATTCAGCCATTCGCGTTTCTCCTAAATATTGCAGCCTCGCATACGAGATTAATCTGATAAACGCTGGATCTCTGGCAATTTCTGATAGGTAGTTGACAATTGTAGGATTGGACATCATACTGTAACAAGCACTACAGATACTACCTTCAATATAGCTTTCAGGAAGTGAATCCTGCAATCCGGCTTCAATCGCCATTGAGATCAGCTTTTGAGGGCCGTATATCCTTAATGCGTGCAGGATGGAATTCGACTCTGCATTGTTCAGAATGGTGATCAGAGGATCATCATTCAGATTGCCTAAAATAAGGGGATGATTGGACTTCAAAGTGATGAGGGGGCCGATACATCCAATTACCTTCCCATCAGGAAAGATCACCGGGCCGCTGCTCGAAATACAACACGATACCGGAGGGGTTTTCGATCGTTTATACTTTGGCGAAGAGCTTTTTTCGGCGGCTCTTCCATAGGGAAAGGTAATTATCGAGTTAATATAATCCTTCTCAGCTACCTTATGCAATTCCTCTAAGAGACTTTTATAATGTAGATCCTGGGCATTTTCTGTACAGACATTAATGTAATAGGGAATATTTTCTTTTTTCGCAGCCTGAATTGCATTGACCACACGATTAAAAGGTATGCTTGCCTGGTGATAATAGTCTGAACTGATAGCTATTGCATCAATTGAACTGAGGCTTTGCAGGATCTTTTCCGCATTTTCAGAAGTATCTGCCCAGAACGCATTCGTGACTACTGACACAAGGAGCCCTTCTTTCTTTGCAAATGCAGATATTTTCTCCAGTCGATCCAAATCGTAAAAGGGTTCTCCTCCTGTAAGGGAGATCATTTTTACTGTACCATTCCGGTAACCGGAGATCTGCTTAATCCAGTTGTAGGAATTGAGGAGTGAGATATCTTCCGTTCTATGGGGACCTGCATTGAGGATACAATGGGGACAGGCAACCTGGCACTTATAGGTTATAATAATTCCAATTGTATTTAAGAACGGAATCTGCATGTTGGCATATTTCATCAAATCACTCATAGATTTTTAAAAAATATTTGATTAGTACTCAGATCTCATTATAACCGAATTTGTTCTTTGGGGATAACAACAACGACATTTTCGCGAAGTATTGCCTTCATTGCAGCAGGATTGCTGGCTAATCGCATAATCAATGCTTCGGATAACATTTGATACCCTGGTGCCGGTCCCACACCACCTCCAAAAACAACGTTTGTCATTGTTAATTTTTCTTTTTCGAACATATCTGCAAGATCTTTGGGGACTTTGATTACAGCCCCTGGTTTGATTGCAGACGCGGCTTCCGGAAGATTGGCCATTTTTCTCAACCTCTCAACCTTTGACAAGGTTGTATTATGGTTAAACATAATATTATAAATAATTTGCTACACTATCAAATTATAGTGCATTTCCTCGTATTGTCGGGATTGTTTGGGTCGAGTCGAATGGCCTTATCGACTCTTGGTAAGTGCTTCTCGAATTGCTTTGAGAGGATACTCAGATCATCGCGATTAATATGGGATTCCGATCAGGCTCCTGGTAACCTTCTACTGCGCGACTCTCGTAACATGGGGCACTCCACCCACAAGAGCCAGACACTCCGCGGCAGGAGGCTGATGCCGCCCAATAATCCAGAGAAGTGCAGTCCAAAAAGCCGCAAGACACAGCAGGGCGTTTCCATCGCACCATTCGATCTTGACCCCAGGCCATCCATTTAAATCATTTCGCCACAGCCAGCGTCAGATTGCCGTGCGGCATGACCAGCATGCGTGCGTTTTTTCCCTGCCTGGCTCTCGCCAGCTCTAAAGCCTTCTCAATGGTTGCCGCTGGCTGAAAGAAGCACATCTCCGCCTTCTCCGTCGGCAGAGCCGAGACCAGGATCAGATGGTGCTGCAATGACTCTTTGGCCAGGAAGGCGGCCTTGTGCCCGCCAAACTCATACTCCCGACCGAAGCGCTCCCAGCAATCTTCGGCTGATCTCGCTTCCATTGCCCAGCGTTCGAAGACTGGATGGCCCAGCCCCTCGCAGCACTCCGCCACCAGGATGATGCTTCCTCCCGGCAGGGCGGCGTTCTTGGCATTGTCCAGAGCCTTTTGCGCCTGGAAGAGGTTGAGGTCTTTGGGCCTGCCTCCGGCGCATGTCACAACTATCTCTGCCTGCTCGACGGGGCGCCGGTACATGCGATCAACGCTAGCAGCACCCTCGCGGTGGGCGGAGATAAAGTCGCCTGCAACCGACGCCACGATCTCCTTATTGCCGTTTAAAACGACATTCAAGACGAAGTCCAGCCCCGCTATCCCGGCGGCGTCCTCCATGTCCTGGCGCACCGGGCTGTCCAGCCTCCCGGTAATTGAGTTAGGGTCTCTCATCAGCTCATGGTTCTTGATCACAGAGCGCTTCGAGCTGACTCCCGGCAAGAGGGCTTTGGCTCCACCGCTGTAGCCTGCATAATAGTGATACTCGATATTTCCTGTTGCTACGATCAGATCTGAGGAGAAGGCCGTCTCAAAGATCTCCACAGGCGTCCCCCTACCTGTTTCGCCCAAATATACGCAGTTCTTCGGGTCGTGCTGCATGTAGGGCAGGCTGGTGCAGCCGCGCAAGAGCTGCCGTTCCTCAAGGGCTGTCATCCTGCGGTGCGTGCCCAGTGCGAAGATAATCTTCAGATCGCTAATGCCCAAACCTTCAAGCCTGCGGATGAGAGGAGGAAGCATGAGGTGGCTGGGAGCGGGACGGGTGATATCGCTCACCAGAATGCTGGCAGATTTGGAGCCGGCAAAATCATCCAGACTCTTTCCGATGGAATGATCCAGCGATCGATCGATCTCATCGGCGGGTGCGGCTGCAAGCTCTTCTGCCAGCACTACCTCTGCTCCTTCCACCAACATCAGATCGAGGCACCCTTGACCGTAACCAAGCTTGATTTTGCTGTTATTTGAATTCATAAACATATTACTACCACGCTCACCACAAAGA
>JBFYLJ010000004.1:0-9177 GCA_041305465.1 Methanothrix sp. | reverse complement strand
TTCAGTTCATTGATCATCAAGGGCTTGCAAAGAAATTCGTCTCCCCCTGCATCAAGACACAGGTCACGATAGATGCACGGAGCAGATCCTGTCGCAAACACCACCTTGGGAGTACAGCCCGAAATGTTTCGGATATACCGCACAGCTTCTATGCCATCCATTTCGGGCATCTGAACATCCATTATCAACAGATCATATGCAACAAGTCCGGCTGCCAGAACCGCCTCTGCACCATTTTCAACGGTATCTACACAATGCCCCAACATCTTGAGCATCTTTGCTGTAATCGCCTGATCCAGCGGATTGTCATCAGCCAGGAGAATCCTCAAGATCCTTTTATTTGATGCTGAGTTGTTCAAAGCAGATTCCTCCAGACAGAACAAGCCGCCTGAGGATTTATTGGCCAGCAAAGCAAGTGAGGACATTTTTCCACCGTGTCAGGCAATGGCTTTGCTTTATTTATCCATTCTCCATATAGAATATAGACATTCAATAGTCAATGAATAAGGTGAGACCTAATTCCAAAAAAAAGTGCGTTGAAACGGTTCTAGAGTGGTACAAATCCATGAACCTTTGCAATCTTCCTGCCCTCGGGCCCAATCATGAATTCTATAAAGGCCAGAGCCCCTGGCTTAGCATCACCATAGGTATAGAAGTAAAGATCACGAGCAGGCCCATAGCTTCCATCCTTTATGGTTTCAGCCGTCGGCTTGACACCGTCCAGAGCAATCACGCCCACCATCCCATCATCTGAATAGCTAAACCCGAGATATCCTATTGCAGTCTTGTTTTCGGCTATGATCTGTTTCATCTCTTCATTGCTTTCGGCAACAACACATTTGCTTGTCATCGTCGCCGTTTTTCTTCCCAGGATATATTCATTGAAGATATCCCGAGTACCAGACCCGTCCCCTCTGGCAACGACCATTATCTGCTCATCAGAGCAGCCCAGATCCTTCCAGTTATTGATCTCTCCCGAGTAGATCTTCTTGACCTGATCTTTGGTCAAGGAAGTCACGCCGGCATCATAGATCTGCCTGCTCACGACAATAGCTATGCCGTCATGTCCAATCGGTATCTCATTGAATTTGCAGCCGGAACTGATTACCTTCAATTCCACAACCTTGTTGGAGGCCATCGCGATATCGGATTTTTCCTTCGCGAGGTCCTCTATTCCTGTATAAGTGCCGCCCCCGGTTACAGCGACCGTATAATTCGATTGCTCACCATTGAAGGCATCTGCCCCGGCTTTTACCATTGGCAAAATGGTAGTTGATCCAGAGATAATAACAGAATCCATTGCATTAGCCGTGACTGCGCCAACCGCCGCTAGGGCCAGAGCGATAAGCAGGACGCAAATGGGCATTCTCATTTAATCCACCTCGAAACTGAAGAATTTTGAGTATGTCTACTAATGGATAATATAGATATCTTTCGTGATAGAAGTGCGATTTGCCCGTGAACTCGGCTTTTCATAACTAGGAGAAAAAAGGTTAAGAGATGGTTTTACAGTGGCACGAAGCCGTACTCCTCGGCAACCTTCTGGCCATCGGCCCCAATCATGAAATCGATAAATGCCTGGGCGCCCGGCGAGGCATCGCCAAATGTGTAGAAGTACAATTTGCGAGCAAGCTCGTAGCTACCGTCCTTGATGGTCTCTGCCGTGGGCTTGACGTCGTCTAGTGTTATGGCACCTACAGCTCCGTCCTCGGCATAGGAGAATCCCAGATACCCTATAGCTTTATTGCTTCCGGTAAGGGCGGTCCTTATCTCGGCATTGCTGCCTGCTACGGTTTTCACGCCTGGAGTTTCAGCCTTCTTATCATCCATGATATCCTCGTTGAAGGTATCCCTGGTCCCGGAGCCCTGCTCCCTGGCTACGACCAGTATTTCCGAATCCGGGCCGCCCAGATCCTTCCAATTGGTCGTCTCTCCAGAATAGATCTTCTTAACCTGATCCTTGCTCAGAGCAGTCACGCCGGCATCATAGATCTGCTTGCTCACACCAATGACGATGCCGTCGTAGCCTACTAAATTCTCCTGGAATTTGTCGCCGAAATTGCTCTTCTCTTCATCTGTAACCTCGCGTGAGGCCATTGCGATATCTGAATTGCCCTCAGCAATGTTCTTCATGCCAACTCCCGTGCCGCCCCCAGTTACCAGCACCTGGAAATCGGACTGCTCACCATTGAAGGCTTCTGCTCCGCCTTCTGCTAGAGGCAAAACCGTTGTCGATCCGGAGACACGGACTGTCTCCTTGGCCATGACCGTCGAGATGCCGACTGCACCCACGATCAAAGCAATTATTAGAGCGCTAAGTAATTTTCTCACTGGAAATTCACCGGCCATGCGAAGGCCGAAATGATAAATAAAGCTAACCAATATAAAATATATATCTGCCAGTATCTATGTTGCAAACATTTTCGCTATATAGTGTATATTCAAAGACAACCAGGTTATCCTGATAAAGAAAGAATAGGATCTGAGATCCACTCAGATCGGTACAAATCCATTTTCATCGGCAATCTTCTGTCCATCTGGACTGAGAACGAAATCGATGAACTTTTGGGCGCAGGGCGTAGGCTGTCCCCATGTATAGAAGTAAAGGTGACGTGCTAGTGGATAAGATCCGCTCTTTATGTTGGCCACATTTGGATTAATGCCCTCATATTTTAATACACCCACATCATCGCTCTCGGCATAACTGAAGCCGATGTAACCAATTGCATTATCACTGCCAATTACAGCACTCTTGATTTCAGCGCTGCTCATGCATACAGTCTTTACTCCTGGGGTCTCGACAGTCGCAGAACCCATAATCAGTTCATTGAAGGTATCTCTGGTTCCAGAGCCGTCTTCTCTGGCAATCGCATAGATCTCGGCATCAGGACCCTTCAACTCCTTCCAATTGGTGACCTTTCCGCCATAGATGTCCTTGAGCTGGTTCTTCGAAATTTCCTTAACACCAGCATCATAAATGGATTTGCTTACGATGATACAGATGCCATCATACCCTATGAAGAATTGCTGAAAATTGTTCTTGCTATACTTGCTCCTCTCAGAATCTTTGATCGTTCTGGATGCCATGGCGATATCAGATCGTCCTTCACCAGCAGCAGTTATACCTGCACCTGTGCCGCCTCCTGTGACCATTACCTGGCAGTCGCCCTGTTGACCATTGAATGCTTCACCTTCCACCTCTGCAAGAGGCAAGACCGTCGTCGATCCGGAGACGGTCACCTTTTCTGCTGCTACCACTGTAGCAATCAACCCAACTAATAAGGCTATGAGCAGAGTTGCTGCAATTTTTCTCATATTCTCACCGATGCGACCAGATGAAGCTATGTATGTAAATTTTGTTAACATAAAGAATATAGGTCTATTTTAAGCATGGGATTATCTTATGTGATATGCTTTAGCTTACTGAATAGAGATGAATATATTATCTTTTTTCTATAAAGACATTCTATATATCTTAGAAAGCCCAGCGACAGGGATCAGCAGAAGATAGTGGTGATGTAGGATGGAAAAGAAGATTGATGAAAGAATATCTGCTTATTGTGGACGAATTCAGCCAGAATGGTTCATAACTGCAGTATCACTTGCACTGGTATTTGTTTCGCTCATTGGCATTTCAATGGCAGCCACACCTTCCGGCTCTTTAGTTGGCCCTGGGTCGTATGAAGAGAAGAATATCACATTCAGTATGGAGCAGAGTGTGCAAAGCAATGGTTACTCCATGACCTATCTATATGCGAAATCTGGAAATGTAGCAATCAAGAATTATGCTCATGGCAGCGGCTCCTTAAACAGCGAGTCCACTCTGACCTATCAACTATTGGATAAAAAGAACCATCCGTTGTACACTGATTACAATGATTTCAGTCAAAACTGCATCCAGTTCAAGGAAGATGTCTCCATGGTATATGCACCCATGAGAATCACCGTCGGAAACGGTTACTTTGCTGCAAACCCGCTGGCCTACAATTCCTTGCTGAAGGAGAAGACCTGGGTGAAGAATTATCGTGCCGGTACAAGCATGCATCATGAAGTCGAGTATGCCCATGTACTGGATAAGGAACTGGAGATCATTGCCAAAGAGAAATTCAACTATACCTATGATCCGGTTTGGGAAGGCATAGGCTACACCCAGATGAAGATCAATGAAGATGTGACCGACGGCAAAGCCCATATCGGCGTTTTGCAATCCAATACAGATTATGCAGGAAAGCTTGCCAAAGACGGGAAAACGCCCTTATCTGACTTCTCTTCATTGAAGGGATTGGGGTCTGGTATCCTCAGCAGTGCCTGGAAGAATCCCTCTATTGAGATCGATGAGGACTACTGGGGAACATCTCATATCGAGAAGAACATGACGCTTGAAGTGCCCTATTACAAGAAGACCTCAAGTGACGACTGGCTGCCCTGCTGCTCGGGAGGCTATCTTACCATGCCGGCGAGCTATATTGGAGACGCGAAGCTTAAATCGGCAAAAGGCATCTTCGACTGCTCCTGCTTCAAGGCACCAAACCAGGCACAGTTCCCGAGAATCTACTAAAGTATTAATTAACAATTTTTTTCATTGAGAATAACAGTTCGTTGATGCTGGGGATGTCGCTCTACCTCCATCGAGTGCATCGCCGGCATCAATCAATAATATTTATTTTAAATTATCGAGTGTTTAAATTATATATAGAATATATTCACGAAATAGAGGTATATTTTTTAATGGGCGAAGAGATATATGGACGAACTCAAATACCAAAAGGTGGTGTCACCCGCTTTATCACCGGGAAAGTGCAACGGATTGGGAAGATTGCTTGCAATCCAGAAATATAATATTATTCACAAAATAGACATACTTTGGGACATGGGAGGAAATGGGATGTTTGAAGTTATCGGATGCGAGGATTCTCGAAAAGGCGAAAACCTTCTTGGCCTTCTGGGGTACTACGAGGCTATTTTAGAGAGAAAGGGGCTGGTGACCAGGATCGGCGAAATTAGATCCCTCAAACTGGGATTGATCCTGGACCTATTGAAGACGGTAAATATCGCAGAAGACTTAAAGGCCAATTTGATAACCTCCGTAGTGAGTGCCTGGGAGATGAACTGCAGTGGCAAAACATCTGAAGAAGGCGAAGAAGAGATAAAGACAATGGGCCACTGCATTGCGGCCATTAGGAAAAATGCCCAAACGGCATTGCATAACTGCAATCCAATTAACCTAATGCAACAGGATGTCGCAGTGATGTTTGCTTTGCCACTGATGATTCGCGATCTTAAAAAAGATGATGTGCCAAAGATTCATGATCTACTAAACCAAGTAATGGAGAACTTTGCAGAGAGGAAGGGTGAAGGATTTGCTCCCAGCTAATGAAACAATTTGATTTGACAAGGCCCTTCCTAGCCCGCCCCCATGGACGTATCTGATATGCGACCGCAAGGGATCATATTTTCCTGCGATTCAGCGCATTATCGCCATTCTTGGAAATGATTGAATTTGAGAGGATTTTTGTTTTATGAGCTAATCTAGCCACAAAACAATAGAAATAGATTGCAATATATACCTATATAGTTTAAATACGCAAGATATATGATTGATACGAGATCATTTCCCACGATGAAGGATAACAATGCTGCTACGAAGATCCTCTCCTATAAAGATGCCGAAGCATTTCGCAAACATGGTTGGCAGGCCGCAGATCTCCACGTGCATTCCCTTTTCTCCCCCGATGTGATTTCGGTTAGATCTCTACACCCAACCAGATTGTATCAGACGGCTAAAGAGAATGGAATGGACTATGTAACGTTTACTGATCACGATACTATGGATGCATACGACGTTCTGGGCCACGAGATGGAAGGACTGATCAGAGGAGTAGAGATAAAGATCAAGGATATGAAAACAGTCGGACATACCATCCATATCAATGTTTATGACCTGGATAAGGATCAGTTTAAAAAACTTGAAGATATTGCTGCGTCCGAAGACCTGCACAGCTTCCTGTATTCCCTAAGAAAAGAAAAACTGCCCTTCGTTTACAACCACCCACTCTGGTTCGAGCCGGGAGAAAGACCCAATCTAGCCGTCATACCGAAGCTGATCAAGCTCTTTCCGGTCATTGAATACAATATGCATCGCGTCAGGAGAAAAAACGAGATTATTATGGAATTGGCCCGAAGGTATGGCAAAGGACTGATAGCATCCACTGATACACACTCAGGAAGGATAGGGCAGGCTTATACTCTTTCCAGAGGAAGGAACTTTCGAGAATTCTACAACAACATCTGCCGGGGAAAATCATACATTGTGGTAAGAGATCTGACGAAGCAGGACCTCATGCAGGAGATGAATCTTTGGTTGGATCTGATATCCAGCCAGGATATGATGCAAAAAAGCAAGAAGATCACCACAGGAATAAGCCATTTGGACAAGTTCATAGCCATCCTGGCGAGCAATTCGCTTAGGGATTTTCCCCGAGTATATCGCGCCGCTCTTGCCGCTACTTACAAAATAGCCAACTCTGGACTGCCGGCCGCACTTTACATAAGAGGGGAATGCTCCCGACTCTATGAAATGGAACAGGTGCTCGGCATTCACACCCATTAATGATAGATGAATCAACATCAATTGGATTACTATATAGATACAATAGAGATAAGCATTATATTCATATTATATAGGAAAAATATATAAGTTATTTGTACGATCCTAATAGAAATGGATAAGGAGACAAAGATAAACGTTATTAGATATATAATAGTAATAATAATATATTTAATACTTGTATTATATTACATTTATATGCAACAGATACCAAATAAGTTATAAAACTAAAATGAATATGGAAACGAGAAAAGTTCAGAAGACAGGAAAGTCGACATTGATTGTCTCTCTTCCCAAAAAATGGGCAAACGAAAACGCGATCATCAACGGTTCTTTATTATTCATTTCGCAAAACCATAATGGTGATCTATTATTATCCAGTGATAAATCTGAGCCGGACCAGATAGTGAAGCTGGACATAGGAAGCAAATGCGGAGCACCTTTGATTCGAGATGTGATTGCCTGCTATCTCGCAGGTTACAAGACGGTCGAGATATCGTCCCATCAACTGACCGCAATGCAAAAAAGAGATCTGCACACGATTGTAAACAAACTCATAGGACCGGAGATCCTGGAAGAGAGCATCAATAAAGTGGTTATACATGACCTTCTCAGCGAGGAGGAACTACCGGCAGATCGAGCCCTGAAAAGAATGAAAAATGTGGCCAGATCTATGATCCAGGACGCTCTATCCTCACTCATAAAAAGAAATAAAGAATTAGCAATTGATGTCATTCAACGAGATAATGACGTGGATCGTCTTAATCTGCTTATAGCCCGCCAATTCAATGATATCCTTAGATCAGGGTCCATAAAGCAGGAGACACATAGCCCCATCAGCGCCTTTAATTACATGCAAGCAGCCACAAACCTGGAACGCATGGCAGATCATGCCTCAAAGATCGCGGAGATATCCTCACAGAATGATAACGAGCTTCCTAGAGAGATGACTGATGAAATCTCCAGGCTGAACTCCATCTTCACGACCTTAATTGATGATTCCATATCAGTGCTTCTCAAACCGGACAACCATAAGGCCAACCAGCTTATCGACAAAACTAAAGAGATAAAGAAGCAATCAATAATTTTGACCAGCTCCTTCTGGGAGAGGAACGATGAAGAAATGCCGATCAGAGTTGTAGTGGCCGGCAGCATGGAACGCATGCTCGACCTCATAATAAATATCGCAGAGCTTTCGATCAACTTACATAATGCCTCAATCGGGGACTAAGCAATCGCATAACAGGATTTTTGTTCTGATCTGTCAGTCATTGAGGATGCTGGCAGGGCCCGAGAGGTAAAAAGCCAGGTATCCTGACGCAGAGCTTTGGCTCGAGTTCAATCTGCCAGCCGGGAATGCACCCCGGAGCTACCTTGAGATATCCTCCTTGCAGGATAAGGCCAAGGTCCGAATAGACGTTTAAAGATGGGGTGCTCTTGGGGCCTTAGAATGCCCCAACACCTATAACGAAATGATTCTCTATATTCTTTTTGCAAATACATTAGATGAAGACAATAGGTGTATAGATCAAACAGATGGATTCTTAATGGATGGGCCATGAATTCTAAGATTAGTGATTTCGCAGATATGAAAAAAGAAGCTGATTCAGGTGGGCTTTGCATAGTGTATCTCAAAGCCATCCGAAAGCTTCGACAGATGAAATCCATGAAATCCTCGATTAAGCAGAAAGATTTGACCCGGAATATCTTTGCTATCCATCCTAACCACATCCGAACCGATTAAGCATGGATTCAAGAGATTTTTATGCAGGATATACCTCAAACGCCATTGAAATTTGATCTTCAAGGCCTTGATTATCAGACCCTGCGAGAGGATATTCTGAAGGCTGGGCCGGTTCTTGGGCGACACCATGCAACAGACATGATTGTACCCCAAACTTGCTATAATTCTTAAGTGAGCACTCTGCATCTTGCTCTGCAGCGAGTTGCCCCTAAAATCAGGATGAACGGCGATTGTTGCCAGATGGACGACATTGGGTAGATCGTCTTTGGGAAGGTTTATGTCAAGGCCGAAATTATCATTGCACTCTCCAGGAAAAGAAAGAATATTGGAGGCGATGAGTTCATCTTGGCAAAAAACGCCTATTGCTGATTTTTCCGTCTGCAGATGTTCTTGGAAGTAATCGGCAGAATGCGATCTGAATATCTCCTTATCGGCAAGATGATGAATCACTATTTCCTGTAAATCCATCATCTCTTCGAGATTACTTTCATCTATAAATCTCATTTCGTAGCTTAAATCTGCTTGCAGAGGGGAGCCCTTATTCCGTTTGATATTCCCGCATTCAATCATGAAACACACCTACTATCAGCATGCATTTTTCAGCACGCCTGGGCAAGCATCTCATTTTGATTGTTCACCAGTATCATCTGAGTCGCGATAACATCCTTGGTATCATCGATGCCGCCGATCAGACCTCTGAGCTCATTCAAGCCCTCTGCCTGCAACACCAGCATGAAATCGTACTCGCCAAAAACTGCGCATATGTGCAAAATGCCTTCTTTGCACCGTAAAGCATGGTAGACTCTGTGCTCCATTCCCGGCAAGA
>JBFYLJ010000003.1:0-8499 GCA_041305465.1 Methanothrix sp. | reverse complement strand
ATCGATGAGGCAGATTTCACCTACAGCACCGCAGGGATGGGAAGACATGCCAAAGCCAGAGCTGCCAAGGACTTTATCATCGGTACGGAAGAGGGCATGATCTACCGGCTGAAGAAGGATAATCCGGGTAAGGAGTTTTATCCGCTGACCAAGAACGCCATCTGCCAGAATATGAAGAAGACCGACCTGGACAAGGTTTTAGGGGCGCTGCAAACCCTGGAGCCGCAGGTCACGGTGCCAGAGGAGATTGCGGCGAGGGCGCGCCTCTCGATTGAGAGGATGCTGGCTGTCAAGATTTAGAATGGACGAATCGGAATTAATCGTGGGCCAGATTCGCCGAAAGCTACCCTTACCTGATGGCGGCTGTAGTTGGGCCTTGCGGGTTAGCTTTTCGAGCCTTGATTGAAGGAGATAGCTCTAGATCTGCATAGCTTCTTTAGGGCTGAGAGAAAGGCAACGGCAGGAGGCATGCGGAGGGCGGGCTGCCGGGCGGATCGTACGAATACTGTTAAATACTACCACTGCATGAATGTGGCTGCATCTTTTGCGGGGGTTGCCAAGCCAGGTCAAAGGCGCTGGATTCAGGGTCCAGTCACGAAGGTGTTCGTGGGTTCGAATCCCATCCCCCGCACTTAATCTACATGATTTGTACTTGTTCATATACAAAATTATATACATTGTCCATCATTTAAACGTCTTTAAAATCTTCAATTTTATGTACATCGCCCAATAATTTTGTCGCATACAAGAATGCTGCACCTTTCATTTCCCCATCCATCGGCACCTTCGCGAGCCCCAGCTTCCTCGCCAGAAGTGCTGCTCTCTCCTGCCCGAAGTAAATCTCCATGCCTTTGAGGCGCAGCAGAAGGTGGAACAGCTTGACCTCTGGCCTCCTGGAATCAAAGAGCCGCTCCAGTTCACTCTTGGCCTTCTCATCTTCGTCGAGCCTCGATCTAAAATCCGCTATCCAGGCTCTCAGCTTTTCATCAGCAGAACATATCGAAAAATCATTAATCTTTTTCTGCTCTTCGCATCTGAGCAGATTCATTTTAGTCAGATAAAGTGCTGCTATGCACACCTGTGGCTTTACGGGATGGATGCGACAGCCCGGCAGGCCAAAGTCAAAGAATGGACAGGGCTCGCCCTCCTTTTTGCCTAGCATCCTGGCTGATCCCACCAGTTCGCCCTTCTGCTCATGGGGCCTCGTGTAGTCCCTCATGAACCTCTTCTGGGAGATGCCCAGATGCCGGGCAATCCTGCGGCAGTCATCAATGGAAATGGCAATGCCCTTCTCCTCCAGGCAGCACCGACCGCATCTCTTGCAAACGGACAGCAGGTGTAGTGCGGCATTTGCCAGGAAATAGGACTCGAATTCCGGGGAGATCATCTCATCCATCTCCTCCTTGACCAGATCAAGGTTTCTCATCCCGCCTTCCGGAACAAGGTTTTGCAGGGCCTGCATGGCTCTTATACCGCAATAGATTTCTTCCATTCTTAGATCCAGGTTACGGTTATCTCGTCTCCAATCTCGATGAGCGCTGCAAATCCCTGCCGCAGCTCTCCCACATTGACGATCCTAGTCGGGCCGATGAAGCCCATTCCTCGCGCCTCGTGGATATGCCCACAGAGCAACAGGTCAGGACGATACTCCTCCACGAAGCAGCGCAGGCTGACCGATCCTGAGCTTTTCCCATTATAAAGAGTATCCTGTGCACCCCATGGCGGCTGATGCACAACTACTATCTTGATTCTGGCATCAATTATATCCTGATAAGTCGCGGCCAGAGTTTCATGCACTTCAATATCATGATGATAGTAGCGAGCAGGATCTCCCAGATCCCGGGAATCTTTCGCCACCATTCCGCCCATGCCCAGAAAGCCACAGGTCGCAAAGCAGTAGGAGGTGCGATGAAGCATTCGCATGCCCGCTTCATCCCATAGTTCGGGCACTACATCCCTGTGGTCCATGTTTCCGGGAACGATTATCACCGGCGGCCCCAGACCGGCCAGCGCAAGAGCCGCAGGACGGGCAGTCTGTCGGCTGCCTGCATTGTGCAGATCTCCGCAAAAGACAATGAGATTTGCATCAATACCCTTTAGTCTATCCAGCATATCGATACGGTCATGCAGATCAGCCAGCCCCAAAATCCGAAGAGTCTTCTTTGCATCGGCCATATTCTATCCTGGCATTTCTAAGCGCCAGGATGATATAAATAGAATATGAAGGCCTTCTAGAAAATCGGCTGATTTGCATTAGCAAGTACGATTAGAATAGAAATACGAGGAAAAAACATGAAAAATTCAACTTTATTTCTTATCTGCATGGCATTCCTGGCAAGCATTGTTGCGCTAGCTTCCTTTGCATCTGCCGAATGCGCATCCTGCATGAAAGAAGGCGACTGGTCCAATAGCGCCAATAACTTCATCAATGGCGAACCCACAAGTGACGAGCCGATTGCATTCGGACCGAAAGTCGTTAGAAAGACCGAGTCGCAGTTTGAGAAGACCAATACAGATGCAAGCTCTGAGAAGCCATCAGCAAATGATGAATTGGCTCTCAAGAGCATAAATGCCATCCCTGCTCAGGTAAAATCCAAAGATGCAGTAAAGATCATTGCCGCTTTTGCCCTGAACAGCTCAACGCAGGCAGAAAACGAGGCGGAGTTGCAGCTAACTGCCACTGCTTCCATTAAAGATTCGACCGGCAAAGAGGTGGAAAAGCTCATCCTGATTAAGACGTCAGCAAATGAGTACTCCAAAGACTGGAATGCCAATGTCCCGGCGGGAATTTACAGCGTAGACATCGCAGCCTCATCTCTGCAGGGAGCAGGAAACTTCGTCAATGCTCTGCAAATTGAGGTCGTAGACATATAAAGTCCAAAAAGCATTCAAAACAAGCTTAAAAGCAAACGAGAGGCAAGCTGGCGAAAAACCGGCTTTCCTTCTCCGTATTTTATTCTTAATTTATTATTCCCAAAAGAACTGCTGAATACTGCTCATGGACTTGACGGGATTCGAACCCGTGGCCTCCGCCTTGCGAAGGCGGCGATCTACCACTGATCTACAAGCCCAACAATAAAGAGAGTGGTTTAGAGGAGTCCGACCTCTTCCACCTCTGCCGATTCCACGCCGGGTAAATTGCGGACTGCTTCTTCAATCTCATCCGGGCTTCTGCCTCCCTTATCGTCCATTATTGTAACGACGATCAAGGCCTTCAAACCAAAGGCTATGGGCATCTCCTGGATGGCATGCAGCCTGGCAAAGGATGGTATTACCTTCGTGATCTCCTCGGCGAGCATTTTCAGATCTACATCCATGCTCTCCGGCATAACCTTCATTCTTACAGCCGCGTCTCCCATCGATTACACCTCACGGTCCTGTGAAGCCACAGGCTTTGCAGGAATAAACGTTGCTCTGCTTTTTGCATTTGTTGCATCTTGCAATCACGGTCCCGCAGCTGGGGCAGGGGAACTTCGTCCCACCCGCGCCGATCAGCGCAACGCCACATGATATGCATTTATCTGGTATTTCTTCCTTCATGTTATCTCCTTCCTGATTGATGTACTTCTCTGTATAAACCTTCCCATAGATCGACTGAAATTCGAGACGATTTGGCTTTCTTGTCAGCCCCTGATAATTGTACCGCCCTCTTTGCTCTTCAGGGCTCTGGTGAACTGCTGCGAATCAGTGCCATTGAGCACCCAGATGCTGTTTCCTTTAAGAGGGCCGCAGAGAAGCTTAATTGTGCCCTCATCTACGCAGCTCTTGCGCCCCAGCATGTGGTTTGCCGGCACCTCTAAGATCACTTTTCCGTTCTGCATCACGCCATCCACATCAGTCGCCTTGATAAGAGGTACAGATAGCTGTGCGGCAACCAGGGCCGCCACTGCGTCCGAGGTATAGTCCCAGCTATGCAGAAGACCGCGATCATTATCAAGAAGGGCCTGGTAAGGCAAGAGAACTTGCACGGCGCAATCATCTTTCGAGTGGCAGATTTTCCTGGTGAGAACAGCCCCATTTCCATCTGCCAAGAAATAAGCATACTGCTCCATGGCCAAAATGGCCATCCAGTGCGCGGCCTCCTGACTGAGATTGCCACGTGAGTAGATATCTCGCACCAGATCGGCCATGGGACCGCCGCCCGGCACCACCAGGAAGCTATAGCCTTCCCCCGCGAGGGCCAGGAGAGCACTCATGAGAGATCGGGCGCAAGTCATGAGGCTTCCTCCCATCTTGAGAACATAAAATGGCATGGATGCAAAAATTGCCATTGCCTGTATTCATAGTATCTCTTGACATGCGACCAAGTTACCGGGAATTTATCGAAAAATTAGTCAAAGGCCGATTGGATGTAGGGTAGGGAGGGATTGCGAATAATCGACCTTTGCCGTACAAATGTCCGACTTGAGCCGTAGATAAGCCTTTTGGTTGCGACACCGTAAATATAGCACAATGAACGAGACGAAAAGGATTGTGACTCCTCTTCTGGCAGTGGACGCCGTTATACTTTTTGAGGGGGGAATTGTGCTTATCAAGAGAGAAAATCCACCTTTTGCCGCCTGCTATGCCCTGCCGGGAGGCTTTGTAGAGATAGGCGAGAGCGTTGAGGCGGCGGCAGCCAGGGAAGCCCGCGAGGAGACGGGCCTGGTCATAGAACTGCTGGGGCTGGTGGGCATCTACTCAAACCCCGCCCGCGATCCCCGCGGCCATGTGGTCTCGGCAGCTTTTCTCGCTCGGGGTAGGGGCAAGCTGTCCGCTGGATCGGACGCAAGAGCGGCCCAGGTCTTTCCCCTGAAAAGTCTGCCGCCTCTGGCGTTTGATCACGATAGAATCATAAGCGATGCACTTTCTATGAACAATCAAATTAAAGTAGAGTGATTGAAATTGGCTCATTCATATGGAAGAGATCAGAGAGCTCGTTGAAAAGTATGCGCTGCAAAATGCCGTGAAGTACAAAGCCGCACCCAATGCAGGGGCGGTCATGGGCAAGCTCCTGGGCGAGCATGCACAGCTTCGTGCCCGTGCCAAAGAGCTGTCGCCTCTGGTAAAAGAGGTGCTTGCGGGCGTGGAGAAGACCAACCTGTTGGAGTGGCAAGAGAGGTTGCAGGCTATTGCCCCGGAACTGCTGGCAGAGCTCTCGGAAAAGAAGGAGCCGGACAAAGGCCTGCCCGCCCTGAAGGGGGCGGAAAAGGGCGTGGTCATGCGCTTTGCACCCAACCCCAATGGGCCCCCGACGCTGGGCAGCGCGCGCGGCATCATCGTCAACTCAGAGTATGTGAAAAAGTATGGCGGCAAATTCATCATTCGCTTTGATGACACCGATCCGGTAAAGAAGCGGCCCATGCCTGAGGCCTACGGCTGGTATCTGGAGGACTGTGTGTGGCTTGGTGCCCAACCGGATTTGGTGATAACAGCCAGCGAGAGAGTTGACCGGTACTATCCCATTGCAGAAGAGCTGATTTCTCGGGGCGGTGCCTATGTTTGCAGCTGTGCACAAGCTGTCTTCAAGGAGCACAAAGACAAAGGAATAGAGTGCGAGCACCGAAGTCAGAGCGTGGAGCTGAACCTGGACCTCTGGCGTCAGATGCTCGACGGCCGCATGGCAGAAGGCGCAGGAGTCTTGCGGGTTAAGACCGACATGCACCACAAAGACCCGGCAATACGCGACTGGCCTGCTTTTCGTATCGTCACCGCCTCTCATCCGCTGGTAGGGACAAAGTATCGCGTCTGGCCGCTGCTCGATTTTGAGTCGGCGGTGGAAGACCACCTGCTGGGCACAACGCACATCATTCGGGGCAAGGATCTGGCAGATAGCGGCAGCCGGCAGAGATATCTTTACGACTACCTGGGCTGGCAGTACCCTCAGGTCATTCACTGGGGCAGGATCAAGATTCATCAGTTCGGCTCTTTTAGCACCAGCAAGCTTAGGAAAGCCATCGAGGCCGGTGAGTACACGGGATGGGACGACCCGCGTGTCCCTACGGTGCGGGCCATGCGCTGCCGGGGCATTCGGCCCGAAGCGCTGCGGAAGTTCATGATCGACCTGGGCGTGGGCGAGACGGACATCTCGATTAGCATGGACTCCATCTATGCCGAGAACCGCAAGATCATCGACCCCGAGGCCAACCGCCGCTTCTTCGTCTGGGAGCCCGTTGAGCTGACGATCGAGGGCGATGTGCCTGCGCTGGCGCACGCGCCCCTGCATCCCACGGCAGACCGGGGCTTTCGGGATATTCCTGCGGCAAGCAAGCTGTTCATCTGCAAGAGCGACCTCGCTGCCATGAAGGTTGGAGAGAGCATCCGGCTCAAGGATCTATGCAACGTGGAAATTACCGGCCTGGAGCCGGCCAGGGCGCGTTTCCTGGGCAAGGATATGGGCAAGAGGATCAAGATCATCCAGTGGGCGCCCCTGGACGGGCCGAAGGTTACAGTCCTAAAGCCCGACGGAATGGATGAGGGCGTGGGCGAAGCGGGAATTGCTGAGGAGCTGGGCAAGGTAGTGCAGTTCGAGCGCTATGGATTTGTGCGGGTCAACTGCGTGGGCGAGACGATTGTGGCGAACTTTGCGCATAGGTAACGAATAAAGGAAATTATTTTTTTTTTAGGGACGGAATTATGACGGAAATGGGAGAGGGAACGCCGATGATTGTCGAGATCCGACTCAGCAATCTGCTATCTTTTGGACCCGATACAGAGTCCTTGGATCTGAAGAATCTGAATGTACTCATAGGCACTAATGGCTCAGGAAAGTCAAACTTCATTGAGGCAGTATCTCTCCTTCGATCCGCACCGAGCGACATACGTGCGGTCATTCGTCGAGGTGGAGGCGTCGGTGACTGGATCTGGAAGGGGGATTTAAAAGGTGTTGCCTCTATCGACGTCATAACCAAAAATCCTCAAGGAAGCATGCCGCTCCGCCATGTCCTGGCTTTTCGGAAGGAAAATCATGCATTTTGCGTGGTTGAAGAGCGAATTGAAAATGAGAAATCCCATTCAGCTTATGAAATGCCATATTTCTACTACCATTACATCGATAGAAATCCGATTATCAACATCAGGAATAGAGACGTTGCTGAAAAACCGGGACAACGCAAGCTGAAGCCCGAGACAATCGATTCGGATCAGTCCATACTTGCCCAGCGAAGAGATCCAGATACGTATCCTGAGATCTCTTACCTGGCAGACGCTTATGATAATATTAAGATATACCGGGAGTGGTACTTTGGACGCAATGCGGTCTTCCGCGAGCCGCAGAAGGCCGATATGCGAAACGATCGGCTGGAGGAGGATTTCTCGAACCTGGGCCTCTTCCTGAACCGGCTGCGCAGAGTACCGAAGGTTAAAAAATTGATTCTCGAAGCACTTAGTGACCTTTACGAAGGCTTCGATGACTTCGATGTAAGCATCGAAGGCGGTGCGGTCCAGGTATTCTTCACGGAAGGAGATTTTACCATCCCTGCAACCAGGCTATCGGACGCAACTCTGCGGTATTTATGTTTGCTGGCGATCCTCTGCGACCCGACACCTCCACCGCTCATCTGCATCGAAGAGCCTGAACTCGGTCTTCATCCTGATATCATTCCAAAATTAGCTGACTTGCTCCATGCCGCCTCAGAGCGCACTCAGTTAATCGTAACCACGCACTCGGACATTCTCGTCGATGCAATGACTGAGCGACCGGATGCAGTCCTCGTCTGCGAGAAGCATAATGGCAAGACGAGCGTCAGAAGGCTAGAAAGCAAAAATCTGGAAAAATGGCTGAAGGACTACCGTCTGGGCGAGCTGTGGACCCGTGGTACGCTCGGGGGCACGAGATGGTGAGCGTAACGATATTTGTTGAAGGAGGCGGAGAGAGCAAAGAGCTTAGATCGCGATGCCGTGAAGGATTCAGCAAGCTCATCAAAAAGATGGGCTTTGCGGGACGTATGCCGAGAATCGTTGCCTGCGGAGGACGGCAGAGTGCCTATGACATGTTCAACACCGCTGTGATGTCAGCTGTGGATGATGAATATCCGATAATTCTTGTCGATAGCGAAGACCCGATTTCCTCAGAGAACCCTTGGGAACATTTTTCTCTCCGCGACCATTGGGACCGTCCTGCCGGCGCAGGCGATGACCAAGCTCAGATGATGGCAACTTGCATGGAGACGTGGATAATGGCGGATCACGAAGCCCTGCAAAAAGTGTTCGGTTCCTGCCTTAGGGGGGGATCTCTCCTCCCGGCGAACAATTTAGAGGAAAGATCCAGGCAAAAGCTCCTGGAAGCGCTCAAATCTGCTGCGGATAGTTGCGGAAAGAACAAAGGATATGATAAAGGAAAACGCTCATTCCAGCTTCTGGCTGAACTGAACCCCAGATCGCTTGAGAATTTGAGCCATTTCTGCCGGTTCAAAGAAACATTGAGCAGACGTCTATAATTGATTTGTCTTCGTGGACCGCTCAAGTCCCGAGCAGATGCACCGGCAGAAGTGCCGCCGCCAAGAACGCCACCAGCGCCAC
>JBFYLJ010000002.1:0-8148 GCA_041305465.1 Methanothrix sp. | reverse complement strand
GTGGGTATGGCAGGTGCAGCCAATTATATGTACGAAAAAGCATCCGTCAAGGGTGTTGGCTACAAGAATGTGGAAATGATTATTTCCACCCAGTATGGATTTCTTGGCGCAAAGCTGGTGGAAAAGGAATCCGGTTCTGGAAATGTGATCACAGAAAGGACTGAGGCCGAGGCCGAAAGGCAGCTCGACCGCGAGTACAGGCGTTTGTATTGGTGCGACTATCCGACAGGGTACTATCCCATGGATTACATCAACTTCACCAAGGAAGCTGAGTTCGAGTACATGCCAGTATCTTATCAGACCGGTACATACGACCAGAAGTGGGTTGAGAAGCTATGCGTCCAGAACTACAGGATCGGCGCGGTTCTGACTGAGATGTACACCCATGCTGAGCACCTGCAAAAGACCACCGAGGTCAAGACCAGGCTGCACTGCAAAGGCATTGAGACTGATGATTTGGGCACACACAATGCATGCTGCACAGGTGTCCTTGAAGCCAACCTCAACAGCAATGTCATTGGCGTTGCTCATATCGGCTGGATCTCCCGCGATCCTGAGGCAGACAATCAGCTCAAGGGCCGCCATGCCGAGTACGGCAGATCAGTCGAGGACCTGACCGGCGTCTTCTCCATCGAGAAGTTCATCCAGCTCTGGGGCAACTCCACATGCGGCGCAATCAGCGTTGATTGGCTGCCTTGCGTGTAATTGCATCTAATCCATCTACATATTTTTTTGAATTTGGCTATTTTCACTTGGCGAATCAGTGCAAATTCGATGGCCAAAATAGGCGCGCAGCATAGCCATCTTTCAATACGATAAGGACTCGCTGCAATTCAGTGCTTGATCAGGGGCACATACTCCACGCCCGGCCGGCTCCTTCCCGCTTCCATGCGGTACAGGTCCATCAGGGCATAGACCTCTTCCGGGACATTGGTCTCTACGCATTCACCCAGGAGAGATTGGGCCTGCTCGGCCATGAAGGGATGGTCGTGAGTATATTTTCCCGAGACGAACTCCTCGATGATGCCATCCATCTTCTCGCCGCCGCACTTTCCGCGCAGGATCTTTTTCAGGAGATTTCTCATCTGGCTCATGGCCTTCTTCGCCTCCTCGGCGTAGATGAGTGTTTTGTCATCTATCTCATCGATCTTCTTCTTGCCGACGACCGCGATGAGCGATGTGGCTGGATAGCTGCCCTGCATATCGCCTAATTGAGGATCAACCGGGCCAAGGGCCGCGTGCGGGTCCATGATTATGCTGTCGGCTGCAAAAGCGATGAGAGTTCCGCCGCTCATGGCATAATGGGGCACAATTACCGTCTTCTTGGCGGGATGGGCCTTCAGTGCCATGGCAATTTGCGTGGCAGCCAGAGCCAGGCCTCCTGGGGTATGCAGGATGATGTCGATGGGCACATCCTTTTGCGCTGCGCGAATGGCCCTTAAGACTCGCTCGCTATCATCTATATCGATATAGCGGGCTAAGGGGATTCCCAGAAAGCTGATGGTCTCCTGGCGATGGATAAGCGTTATGACCTGCGTGCCACGCGTCTTGCCCAGCTTTGCCAGAACGCTCTTTCTGGCCGTCTGCAGATAATACCTCTGCGCCATGGGAACCAGGAAGAGAAATATGAATAGAAGAAACCAGATGTTGTTGAGCAATGCACTTGCCGTATCTCCGCCGATCTGGGCTTGAAGTAGATCCATCATTCAATAATAAGTGCGATTCATATATTTATCTTGTGGGATCATTTATCCAACTCTTAGCTATTCCGTGTGGGCAAGCTCCAATTCTATTTTTCTTGCAACCTTTGCAGATTGGCACAAAATACTGTTTCACGCGAAGGCGCGAAGGCGCGAAGTTAAGATAAAATAAATTCCTGACCATAATTGATTTTAAATTGAATACCCGGCAGCTTGCTGCGCATGGGTGCGCCGCCGCCGTTTCACTAGCCTTCGAGTCTTCGCGGCTTTGCGTGAGAAATCGGTTAGTTCCACGACACTAAACCCTATCGGCAGCAAACACAGCAAACGCACTGAGTAAATGAGACAATACGACATGGCTTATAAGCAAACCTTCAGAAGAAGCTCGCTTTCGGCATCTATATTAATGATCGTGGCTTAATATGGCAGACTCAAATGAACAATAAAGGAGGTTATGGCCTTGATGATTAGAAATTTTGGTTTAATGGCAATTCTTCTTTTGACTTTATCAGCATCCGTATCCCTGGTGTCTGCTCAGGATGTCTCATATAGCGATAATAGTAGTGCGACTCAATATGAAACGTCCACTGCTTTCGCCGGCGCGCAGGGAATCTGGAAAGCCACCTTAGGAGAAAAGGAGATTATCATAGCTGTGAGCCAATCAGCTCAATCTTTGTTTGGCCTGGCCAAATTCGAAGGTGACAATCCCTGGAATGGAGCTGTAGCAGGATCCATTTCTGAAAATGCAGTATCCTTCTCACTAGCAGCCTTGGAGAGCGATGCGCTGGCATCTATTTACATAGGCGCCACCTTGGAAGGCGAAACCATGAAGGGATTTTTCGTCCGATCGGACAGCGCTGGAAAAGCAAGCAAGGGTGATTTCACCGCCAACATGATCAGCCCGGATACCTCCGGTTACACCCCTGCCGTGACAACAACCGCTCCTGTACAGGCTGATGAGAAGGATCAAGTGAGCGCAGAGCAACCGGCTGAATTGCCCTCCAGCGAAGAGAATGAGAAGCCCGCTGTCGCAAAGAGCGAGAGCCGATTCAAGGATGTTACAAAGCTGGCCAAGGGAATCAATCCAGACATACTGCCCAGAATGGCTGCATTGTAGGTGTTCTTGGTGAAACGCAGGTATTGCTCACAGCCTTTCCTGATTGGCCTGGCATTAGGTCTGACACTCTTGCTTACCATGCATGGGCTTGGATCCATGATGGATGAACTGGCTGTCACCACCGTCACCGAGGAGTGCGGCAAGTGGATGATCAACTTCAATTGGTCGGAGATGGATGAATACAAGAGCAGCGTCTCGCATGGCGACAGCACTTCAGGAAAAGTTGCCATCGCGACAGATGCATTGACGCTGGTGTCGGCATCCGATAAATCCAAGATCTTGAAGATCTCGGTCATAATGTACTCCAAGAACGATGCATCTCTGATCAGTCAATCCAGCTTGACGGACCTTGCCAACAGTACCCTTACCAAATCCAAAGTATGCAAAAATATCAGTGTGACTGAGAGATTCATAGACGGGCGATCGGGGATATTCGGCAGTGGCCTGAAGTGTCCGATGAATGAACTGGTCTACGTTGCGGTCTATCCAGTTGAATACCATCTAGATCGACCGGGAGGCATTCTGCCGTCCACTGCAGTTGGATTGATTCTATCCACCTATGGTCAAGAAGCCACAGAACGGTTTGTTAATTCGGTTAAAGTCTTACAACTCAAATAACAAAATCATAGCCTAAGGCCAGAGGCCAAAGGCGATATTTAGTCCCATTACTACTACACCTGCGCCGATGCAGGCTCCCAGTACCATCTTAGGATTAAGCTTTATTGCAGTATCATCTGCCTCGAAGTACCTCATGAGGCCTGCTGATGACTGAAGACCGCTGCCTTCATTCTTTTTCTTTGCCATACCCAACTCCTTTTATCTTCATCATATTAAGTATTGCGGCTTATGGCGGCGGCTGCCTCCAGCCAGCCGCTCTCATCATGGAAGGGATAATTGTCCAGCATGCCTGCGCCTTTGATCATCCTTGGCCAATTCTGGCTGGGATTGCCAATAGCCACATGATCCGTCCAATAATTGCCGCCCGTGACATTGCCCTCGTCCCAGCTATTGCTGCCACCGATATCTTGAGAATGCTCCTTATTGCCCAGGAAGTTATTGTGGAATATTCCGTTTCCTGTGCTGTGCATTACATCCAGGCCAATGGGGTTGTTGCTGATGTTATTCTGATAAAGCTGGTTATCGTTTGAGTGGTTCAGCCAGATGCCCGCGGCCGCATTTGCATTGACGGCGTTGTCATGAATGGTGTTCTCTTTGCAGTATAGTAGCGAGATGCCGTTCTGATTATTTCTCGATGCGTTATTTCCTGCGATCTGGTTGTCGTCCGAGGCGTACAGGAACATGCCGCTGAATTCGTTGCCGGTCAGGCGGTTGCCTGATATCTCATTTCCATCGGACTGCTCAAGACGCATGCCGAAGCTTCCTGAGATGTTGTTCTCAAGGATACTGTTATTCTTCGAGTCAAAGAGCAATACCGCATCGTTGGTTATGGTGATATTCCTTACCATGACATTTTCGCAGTATGCTAATGTGAGATGGGCGAGATCTCTATCCTGGATCTGCCCTCCAATATTGCCAAAGAGGTAGACTATGGGGTAGGAATCAACAACATTGGATTCATCAATGGAATTATTAAAGCCCTCTTTGCTCTCCGCTTCTGCATAAAAACCACGGTACACATTCTGGAAACGATTGGCAGAAAGCCTGTTCTCCGATGAATCCATCAGGATAATCCCAGTGGAGCTGTTAGCAATCAGATTAGCGGACAGGATGTTTTCATTGGATGAATAAGTCTGTATCGCGGTGTCTGTTATGCCGGATATCCGGTTCTCGGAGAAATTGTTCTGTCTGCTCCCGCTGACGTTAAATCCAATGATGCCGTCTTCTATCTTGTTCTGACTGAAGCTGTTCTTGCTGGAATTTTCTATGCTAATGCCGCATTCTGTAGATATAATACTATTATTTTTTAGATTAATGTGATCTGTATCCTTAATATAAACGGCATCTGTGCAGCGCAAAATCGTGTTATCCTTCAGCTCATTTTTCATGCTGCTGGCGATTATCATGCCGAAGGTTGCATCATTGATTTCATTGTCCTGCAGGGTATTTTCGCTGGAATTCGCGAGAATTATTCCTTGTGTGATAGCGCCTGCGGAGCTTCTGATGCGGAGCCGGTTTTGGGAAATCGTGTTGCTGCTGCTGTTTAAGATCCACATGCCATATCTCTTGCTTTGTATATCATTGCTTTCGATCTGGCAGTTTTTGGCATGATCAAACCAGATACCCCAATAAGCATCAGATATTTTGTTGCTCAGAATTTTATTCTCAGTAGCTTCTCTCACTACGATGGACAAATTGCATCCCACGATATCGTTTTCTGAAACCATATTCTTGGTTGAGTTCTCCCAAAGGGCCACTGCCCCCTGGCTATCCATCATTGCGTTTTCGGTAATCAAATTCTCATGCGAACTGCGTACCAGTATAGCAGGATTGGAGCTTTTCAGCACATTTCCTTTGATGGTGTTTCGGTCGGATTGGACATATATCGCCGGACCGGAAAAGTCCTGGATGGTTAGGCCCTGTAGAGAGCAGCCCTCTGCTGTTATTGTGATCCCCGTCTCCAGGCCATTTCCTTTGAGGATTATAGGCCCGTTCTCGCCGGTGAGGGGGGTGAGAGTCAGGCTCTTGTTCAGGATTACCTCCTCATTGTATTCGCCCGGCTTGATGTATATGGTATCTCCATTACTAGCGGCAACAACAGCCTCTTGGATGGATTTAAAATTGGCAAAGCCGCTGTCGTCAACGATATATGTTCTTGCTCCATCGATGGGCATAAGCCAGATGAGTAAGGCCATGAAGATGATCATCGGAATTCTAAGCATGAGAAGTAAATCTGTCTGGAGCCTCTTATAGTTAATGCAAAATCAGATGGGTGGTGTATTTTATCATCTCTCATCATCAACCCCTTTATTTCCAATGGAAAAATTAACCTAGAATTTTTTCTTCATCGGACATAAGATACCTTCGAAAAAAATCAAACTGCATGTTTGTAATAATTATGTTATTTTGGATGTAATATATGTGGTGTGTGGTGATGGCAAGGCAAAACCTTATTTACTCTCTCTTCTAAAGCCGTTTATGGTGATACGATGACAGATATCATGCCGCATAAACACTGCATGGTCTGCGGCAATGCCGTGCGCCCTGACGAAAACTTCTGCGACGAGCTATGCGAGTCGAAGTTCAAATCGGCTCAGAGAAAGCAGCAGCTCTTATTTCTAGCATTTCTTGCCATAATGGGACTGATTTTGTTCCTGCCGTCGATCCTTAAGATGTATGGGTGAAGGATGCGACCCTTAGCAGTTTTTTTTGCTTTTCTTATTTTGTGCGCTTTAACAGTGTGTTCAGCCGCTGGCAATGAGTACATCGACATAACAGAAGTGACCATGCGTCTGGATGACGATAATGCCACTTTTGAACTGAACTACACCCTGGATACTTTTACCTGTTTTTATGTCTCGGCTCTGGGATGCAGATATCTTGAGCCTGAACTGATATCTTTTCTGGGGGGATACAGAGACGTCATGCTCATAAAGGCGGATACTGAAAGCGCGACTCTGCGGGTAGTGGGTGCGGGTAAATATAATAGCGGATATTATCTTTTTGACTCCATGCCTTTCGGCAGCAAGGACAAGCCCATAAAAGAAAGCATTTCCCGGTTCTCGGTTGTGTATCCTAGTGGGCGTCTCAGGACGTTTTATAATGTAACCGCCACGCAAAACGTCTTTTCCCAGGCGGTGGATTCACCGGCAAATTCTGTCAAGGCAAAAATCCAAAGCTAGTTTTGACAGGTGCAACGATTGAATATCTTTAATAGCTCATAGATCCATTATTTAATAATAGGTGAGGTTGACATGAACAAGAAATTTGTGGCCGTATTGCTATTGCCAGCTCTGTTGCTGGTAGCACAAGTTTGCCTGGCACAATCGGATCATGACAGAGAGCAGGTTTGGCTTCCGCCCAGTTGGGTTTTTGGCAGCGGATACTCCCCCTATGATTATCCCGGCAGCGTGGGTGGCTGGGGGTATGATGTCTTTTCCTATTACAACTATCAAGGGAAAACCTATAATCCGTATCGATATTACTACTATCCCGGTGGCGTCTGGTATCCATCATATTATAGGTACTACTATCCATACACTTACCGCAATTATTGGTACCCCCATAGTTACCATGGCGGTTACTGATGGCCTTATGAGAAGATCTGAGGTCCTCCAAAGACCAACCGAACATAGGGACGAGCTGGCTACTTTTAGGATTAAGTCGCTGGCCGTCTTTGGGTCGGTAGCCAGAGATGAGGCACGACTTGATAGCGATGTAGACATATTGGAGGGACTATCTGCTCTATCTTGAAGATATACAGTTGTTGTGTAATATACTGCTGCGCTATGCAGAAGGCTTGGACTTTGACCAATTCGTCGCGGACGAAAAAAAAAACCTACGATGCAAGAGCTGCATGCATCAGCTAGATTGATGGCTTTGGTGTATAATTCCTACTCCGCACATTGTACATTATTTCACTTAGGCCTTCTATCAATGCTCATTTTGCCGTTACTATTAGTCGTGGTATTCTAAACGACGACAGACGGACCTAACCACAAAGGCACTAAGGCACAAAGAACCGACAAAGACTCTTCGTCCAGAATATTGCGGGACATTTGACCTAATTAATGGAATGCGCATTGAAATCAGCATAGAAATGGTCCCAATGCGTGATTGAATGCGAATTGCGCATAGGATTTTTAGGGGAATGATTTTGATAATTCTGGTCGGCATCGAATCGAACGCAGCCTGACAGCAACTTCTCTGCCTTCGTTATCTTGTGGACCTATGATCCAAGATGCACAGGCTCGTTCGTGGACTACTTGAACCTTGGCAGAGGAGAAGTGCTCACCGGGCTGGGTTGCGCCTGCGCGCGCTCGCGTCCGGGCAGGGGAGGCCGGTTGGGCAGACTGTGAGGTTGGCGCAAGGCAAGACCACTGTGGAGATCCAATAGATCATGCGGGAAAGATGCTTTGAGATCAGGCAGATCACTCATCTGAACCGCCAGAAGGGCAGCTCAAATTGCTGTAGAGCATCGCCTGCGAGGTGCCGATGCGGCATATGTCGCAGCTGCTTGATGCGTTTGATGCTGCTCTGATCTCGTGGGATCAAGAGATGCGCAAGCGATGCCCGGCCGCGGTGGCGACTATGACGCCGGAGGGATGGTGCGGGGATCGACGATAGGCAAGAAGCTCTTTGGCGGTAGTGGGCTGCCGTTCGGGCACGGGGGGGGGCGCTTGCGCGCGCTCGTGTCCGGAGGCGGGAGGCCGG
>JBFYLJ010000001.1:0-25394 GCA_041305465.1 Methanothrix sp. | reverse complement strand
TTGGCATCCTGCTTCACGACATATTGAAAAAGAGCGGGCAGCATATTTGCAATCTCTTTATAGTGGCCCCTTCGTCTCATTCCGGCCACCAACTGGGGCTTTTCATCCACTACGGAAATTTTTATCATGATATGCACTAGGTCCTGCCAACTTTTTATAAGATCCGGTCACAATGATATCAATTAGTCTTGATTGTCCAAGAGGTGTTTTTGAAATGGTGCATAAGGATAAAAAATCGATAATTGCAAAGGCTTCGTCTTTCCGAACCATTAAAGTTTCTGCGCTTCTATTGCTGCTTTTCATGCTGGCATTGCCAGCTACCGCTCATCCTCCTGCCCAGATGAGTCTTGTCTATGACAGCCTGAATCAGAGCTTAAAGGTAACGACCACCCACGCAGTATCAAATCCTGCCAGCCATTATGTCTTCAAGATCACTGTCCAGAAAAATGGTGAGCAGATCTTGACCAAAGAGTACACAAACCAGCCTACGTCGTCGATGTTCAGTTATGACTATCCCCTGAACGCCGGCAAAGGAGATGTCCTCAAGGCCACGGCCTACTGCGTCATTGCCGGCAGCAGGTCTGCCGAGATCACAGTTGAGGGAGATGCAAAGCTGGTAGTGCAGCAGGCAGGAGGAAGAAATACAACTGAAGAGAAGATATCGCTTCCGTTAGACAAGATCCTGCTTCCGCCGAACTTCAAGATCGAGATATATGCCGAGAACCTGACTTTCGCCAGATCAATGGCCTTAAGCCCGGATGGAACGCTCTTCGTGGGCACACGCCGCCCATTCGAGACCCTTGACGCACCCAACGGCTCAGCTCTCTACGCCATTGTTGATAAGAATAATAACAACTATGCAGAGCCCGGCGAGATTTCCGTCATTGCAGAAGGTCTGAACAATCCCAATGGCGTGGCCTTTAAAGATGGGTCTCTTTACGTGGCTGAGATCAACCGCATCACCAGATTCGATGATATCGAGGCCCAGTTGGATGACCCGAAGGAGCCGGTCATAGTCAAAGATCTCCCCCAGTACATCCTGCACGGCTGGCGGTACATCGGCTTTGGGCCGGACGGCAAGCTCTACCTGGCCATGGGGGCGAACTGCAACGTCTGCCACCATGATGATGAGCAAAATGCCACCATAGTGCGCATGAATCCGGATGGCAGCGATCTGGAGGTATTTGCAGAGGGGGTTAGAAACTCAGTTGGCTTCGACTGGGACCCGGCAACTGGAGAGCTATGGTTTACCGACAACGGCAGAGACTTGCTGGGCAATGATGTGCCATCCGACGAGCTGAACCATGCTCCGGTGAAGGGCCTGAACTTCGGTTTTCCCACCTGCCACTCAGGCAGCATTCCTGACCCGGATCTGGGATCGGATGAGAATTATACCTGCGATACAATGGTTCCTCCCGCCTGGATGCTGGGCCCGCATGTTGCGCCCCTGGGAATGAGGTTTTACACGGGCACACAGTTTCCCAAGGACTACCTGGGACAGATATTCATCGCCGAGCACGGCTCCTGGAACAGGGATGCACCTATCGGCTATCGCCTGGCAGTGATTCGTCTGCAGAACAATACCGCGGTGGGCCAGGAGATATTTGCAGAAGGCTGGCTGCAAAACAGTACCGCCTGGGGCAAGCCAGTTGATGTGCAGCCTCTAAAAGACGGATCAATGCTGCTATCCGATGACATGAATGGGGTCATCTACCGGATAAGCTACAACCCTGCTTGAAGAGACGAGAGGAAGATCCCGCCTCAGGCAAGATCTTCTCATCATATTTTTCTATTTTCAAAAGATATTGGAATCTGCAATCAGCCTTCCCATACTTCCATGGTCATATCATGATAGTACTCGATTCTCTGAGGGACGAATTTGATGACTACGTATTCGGGATTCTCCGGTTTCTGGAAGTAGGCTTCCAACTTAGGATTCCAGAACTTCCTTTTGGTCTCCAGATCTTCATGGACAGAGCCCTTGCACTGGATGATAACATAAGGATCGCTGAAGTTCTTTCCCGACCAGATGGAGAGCGCCACCGCCGGATTCTTCTTGATCTGCTCGACCTTGCGAGAGCTTTTCATGGTGGCTCCGATCAGGCTCAAATCGTCCAGACCAAAAAGGGCCATGAACCTCACGGCCGGATTGCCTTCCAGTACTGTGGCCACGGCAACGACACGCTCGCCAGCCGTGACCTTGAGAATGTCTTCTTTTAGTGACATGATTATATAATATATCTCCTTGATATCAAATGTTGCCGACGCTGAGAAGAAACTGTTTCAAATCATCGAATGCCAGATGGTCGAGCGGCCAGTAATTGGCAAGGGCCGACTCCCCCAACCTCCGGTCCGGCCTTTCTCTTGAGGCAAGATAAGCATGTGCTCTTGCCTTGTCCTTCTCCCTTGACAAAATGCCTAGATCGCACAGACACTCGAAATATCCATCCACGCAGATGAGTGCCAGATCATCAGCAATAGCCCTCAAGCAAAGCGATTCGAGATTACCAGGACTTTGAGAATCAGGCAAAATCATAACCCTTGTCACAGGGATTTCTGCAGACCTCAAGCCCGGGCTTTGTGGCACGGGAAGCTCGCTTTCCCTCAGAGCTTGACAAACGCTCTCGAAGGCCCCGCCGGGGTTATCATCTGCGTCCCGAACAATTCCCAGAGAGATCACCCCGGCAAACCCGGATAGCTTCCTCAGCACACCCAGATTCCTCTTCAAATTCGCCTTGCCGCCAATGGGCCATATTTCCAGGGCAGAGAGATTCATGTGACGAACAAAAGCCTCGAAGAAAAGTGCATCATCGATTCCTTCCACAATCAAGAGATGTCTCTCTTCGATGCTTCCCGGCGCGTCCAAAGTCTTTAGAGTCATCTCACATCCATCTTCATCTCGAAAGCCGCATCCAGTTCATCCCGCCCAAAGACTGTCGCAGAAACCTTATCGTCCGCCCTGTCCAGCCGATGAACCAGAAGGTCGTAATGATCCTCTTGAGAGAAGGCTTTGTGAGCCGAAGCGATGCACTCCAGACTGTGGGTAGTGGCAAAGAGCTGACAATTAAATCTCCTGGCCGCTCTCGCAACGGCACTCCAAACCTTCGGCATTACCTTGTGATGAAATCCATTCTCGATTTCATCAATAAGGACAACTCCGTTTCCGGCATTCCCGATAGCCAAAATAAGGCTGGCAAGCCTTGTCATCCCGTCGCCCATGTAAGAAAGTGGGAGCATCTGTTCGAGGCCTATGTCTCCATAGAGAATGGGAATCCCACCCATGGCCACCACAGTTACGCGCTTCAGCTTCGGCTCAATTATCTGAAGAGCCTCTAAGAGCACATCCTGCTTGCCGGAGATCTCCAGCTTTCCGTATCTTTCGGCTTCCTCGGCCAGAGGTATGCGAAAGCGTGCTGGCAAAAAGTAGGCAGGAAAAGGAGAACGGCGAACGAAGGAAGACCTCATGCCCTGCTGATCTAATATCAATAACGAGCTTCCCTTTTTATCTCCCAAAGGTTCCTCGTAATCCAGTTTTAATATGAGGGTATCATCAGGAGATACATCCATCTTTTGCAGCTTCAAGGAGTCGTATTGAATGGCCGAAAGGCTCTCTGTGGACTCATCTGCCGGACTTACCACCCGCAGACGAATCTTTCTGCTGCCGCCTTCTTCGAATTCACCACTAATTTCGATTTCTTTTGATCTATCGAAATCATAAAACAAAGAATCCCAGGGTGTTTTGTCGGAGCTTAAAATTTCAATATGATGTCGATTGATGCCTCTAAAATTGTCCAGGCTCATAGTAATAGACGGATTATATGCGCCACAATGGATGTAAATGGCTTCCAGCAAGGCGCTCTTGCCGACATTATTTGCACCAGCGATCAGATTGATCCGCTTCAGTCTGCTCATGACAAAACCGCGAAAACCTCGAAAGTTCTCAATCTCTATGCAGCTGTACATAAATCAATCTCCCTGCTGGAATTCCATTGCATCGCGATCCTTAAGCTCCTGCTCGAATGGTCAAATCCATAAGTCCCGGTCCTGAATTCATAGTAATAAGTCATTAGTAATAAGTCTAAGTCATGAGTCCTGAGTCAAGTATCTGGTGTCATGATCATCGTTATATTGATCTTCTAATCAATAGAGTTTAAAAGAATCGTTCCGCTCTCAGTGGCTCTCAAGTTTCCTGGAGCGATTATCAACAAAAGACGCTGCCATGACCTCATTCTACAATTCCTTGATTATCATCTCCGCCGAGATGGCGATGCCCTTGCAGGTGTGCATGTTGAGCGAGAGCAGCAGGCCAACCACTTTTCCTTCCTGAATCAAGGGGCTGCCGCTGTCCCCCGGCCCGGGAAGATCGCCTAAAGGCAGTGTGACATAGACAATCGACCATGAGGTGTCGGAGATGCGGCAGCACAGGCTGCGCTGAGAGTTCTTCAGCTCGGCTTCCCCCAGCCGGGGCTTTCCCAGGTCGGTGGTCTTGCAGGCTCCAAGGATTGGAAAGAAGGCCAGGTCGGCATCGCTGGGTATGTAAGCCACCTTGCAGGCCAGCCCGCCCACGCGCAGGTTGTGCGTGCCTGCGGCGTGAAAAATGTGCGCGGGGGCGACGCCTGCATAGGCCCCTCGCCAGGGGACAACGCCGCCGACCACTCCGCCGGATCGGCCAGCGATGAACAGGTCACCTGATTGGATCACAAGTCTCTTTTTTAGTGCTTAAGGGTATTTAGATTTTTACTCATAAATTACTTATCGAACATTTTTCCTTTTTGTCAAGATCGATGAACTTAACAGCATTTCTGCCCAGGATATAATTTGAGTGGCCAAGAAACTATTTATTCCTGTAATAATGTCTGATAATAATGATATTTATGAGTAGATATAATAAAATAATGTTACTTATATTTATATTGATGCTAATACTAAATCCCTGCACTGCCACCCGTGGAGTTCCATCGACCGCCTCGCAACCCGGCCACCAACAGGAGATCGCCAGCAGACTGGATCTGGGCGATCCTATTGTGATGCGCACAGCAGTTACTATGGCCCGCGACTACCCCGGAGAGTTCAGCATCAACCAGGTGAGCGCGATCTACAGGGAATTGGTGGAAGAAAAAGCATGGAATTACTTCAATGATCCCAGCTTTCAGGATTATTACAAGTATGCCAATGAGACACTAGAGGATGGAAAAAGAGCCGGCACAGGAGCAGTAGGAGACTGCGATGATTTTGCTATCCTCATCGCCTCGCTGATCGAATCTCTGGGCGGCAACTCTAGGATCATCTTCGCCCAGGATGAAGAGACCGGCCTGGGCCATGCTTATGCTCAACTCTACATAGGAGATGATGGCGATCCCATTGTTATTGAGATCGAGAAATTTATCAAGGACGAATGGGGTGCGCCGTATGTTCCTGGTCTGAGCCGGTCTGATGATAATTCACTATGGCTAAACCTGGATTACAATGCCACCTATCCTGGTGGATTTGTCTTTGGCGGAGAGAAAGCAATTGCCGAAGTAGCCTGGATATCTGGAAATCGGACATCCCCTAAGATAGTTCCGTTGATCGATTCTATGGATTCCATGGGCTCATGGGAAGTGATTAAAGATGATGTCGGATCCAATATTTCCATAAAGAATGTGGTTTCAAAAAAGGGCAAAGCCATTGAAATGACTTACGAGTTGGAGGAATCCGGCTTTGTTGGTATGTCCAGAAATGTAGACTCCAAGGTTCTCGCCGAGCTGGAGGGAATTAACTTCACATATAGAATGACGAACAAGCCAGTTATCTTGGAACTGATTCTGAGTGATGAGTCTAATACCGACTATAATATTTCGTGGACTCTGGTGGACGATTCAAAGGAAAGCCGTCCTATGTGGAACTATCTTGAAGGCTACTATGATAATTTTATGAACTCAAAGGCTAAGGAAGCAAATTTTTCGCAAGAAATCCTAAACAGAACCAACTTACGAAAGATTAAATTTGTTATTCATGGAAGCCCTGAGTTAGGCAATTCCTCAAGAAATGGAATCCTGGCCATTGATCAGATAAGAGGTGTCTTAAAAATTCCGAAGGATTCCATTTGGAGTCAAGTTAAGAGCGAACGGGATAGGGCTCTTGCCGTGCAACAGGCTTCGGAATCTGAGCTTCTCCTAAGCTATCCGGCAAAGATACTACAAAGCGTGCAGATGGCTGTGCAATCCCTAAGCCATTATCAGACCCTAGAAGGATATCTTGCCATTCGGCGTGGCCTCAGTTTGTTGCCTGGTGGCAAGGCTCAGCTCTTGCATAATGATTCTGTATCAGTTGTTGCTTTCAGCCCGAATGGAAGCATGCTGGCCACGGGCAGCGATGATAAAACAGCTCGGATCTGGGATGGTCAGACAGGCATTGAGCTGCAGAGGCTGGAGCATGACGGATCGGTTATGGCGGTGGCTTTCAGCCCGGACGGCAGCAAGCTGGCCACAGCCTCTGATGACAACAACGCCCGCATCTGGGATGTGTTGACTGGAAATGAATTGCAGAGGCTCGAGCATGATGGTTTGGTGAGGGTGGTGGCCTTCAGCCCGGACGGCAGCAAGCTGGCCACAGCCTCTGATGACAACAACGCCCGCATCTGGGATGTGTTGACTGGAAATGAATTGCAGAAGCTAAAGCATAATGACCCGGTATGGACTGTGGCCTTCAACTCGGACGGCAACAAGCTGGCCACTGGCAGTAAAGACCATTCTGCCTGCATCTGGGATGTGCAGACTGGAAAGGAACTGCAAAAGCTGGAGCATGATAGTATTGTGTGGACTGTGGCCTTCAGTCCGGATTCAAACATGTTGGCCACAGGCTGCGATAATAAAACAGTTCGACTGTGGGATGTGCAGACGGGCATCGAGCTGAAGAGGATGACGCATGATCGCTCGGTGTATGAGATAGCCTTCAGCCCGGACGGCGGGAAACTGGCTACGGGCAGTGGCGATAGAACGGCTCGGCTGTGGGATGTTAAGACTGGCAATGAGCTGTTGAGGCTGAAGCATGATTTCTGGGTGTTGGCGGCGGCCTTCAGTCCGGACGGTAGACGGCTGGCTACGGGCAGCGGTGACAATACAGCTCGGCTGTGGGATGCAGAGAACGGCAAAGAGCTGCTGAGGATGCAACATGCTAGTTTGGTGAATGCAGTGGCCTTTAGCCCGGACGGCAGACGGCTGGCTACGGGCAGCAGTGATAATTCGGCTCGTCTGTGGGATGTGGAGAAGAGCAAAGAGCTGCACAAGCTGGAGCATAATGGTTCGGTGAAAAAAGTTGCCTTCAGCCCAGATGGGCGAATGCTGGCTACGGGCAGCGTCGATGGTACGGCTCGACTGTGGGATGTAGAGAACGACAAAGAGATCCTGAATCTGTGGCATGATGCTGAGGTCTGGGGGGTGGCTTTCAGCCCAGACGGGCGAAAGCTGGCCACATGGGGAAGCGCTTTCAGCGGGAGTGGAAGCATGTTGTATACGTCCAGCCCTGACAATCCGGTTTGGTTATGGGATGTAGAGTCCGGTAAAGAGCTGCAAAGACTGGATCATGATAATAGGATCACTTCTGCAGCTTTCAGCCCGGACGGGTCAATGCTTGCTACGGGTAGCTTAGATGTTATAGCTCGCCTGTGGGATGTAAAAACAGGCAAAGAAATGCAGAGGTTGGAGCATGATAATTATGTGTTGGCAGTAGCCTTCAGTCCGGATTCTAGCATGCTGGCCACGGGCTGCGACGAAGGTAAATCGGCTCAATTGTGGGATGCAAAAACAGGCAAAGAACTGTTAAGGTTAGAGCATGATAGTTCCGTAAACGCTGTAGCCTTCAGCTCGGATGGTAGATGGCTGGCCACTGGCAGTGGTGACACGGCTCAGCTTTGGGATATAGAGACTGGGAAAGTGCTGCAACGGCTCAAGCATGACGGCTCGGTGTTGGCGGTGGCCTTCAGTCCGGACGGAAGGTGGCTGGCCACCGGCAGTGATGATAGAACGGCACGATTGTGGGAGGTGCAGACCGGAAAAGAGCTGCAACGGCTGGAGCATGATGAGAGTGTGAATTCAGTAGCCTTCAGCCCGGACGGAAGAAGCCTGGCCACGGCCTGCAATGATCAGTTCGCTCGCATCTGGGCTCTCTATTCAGAGGATATGATCTGTGAGGCCTGCAGTCGGCTGGAGTGCAATCTCACAACATCGGAGTGGCGAGCGCAGTACTGTCGGGAATGTGATGGCGGATCTTGATCAGGAAACTCGATGCAAGGAATGCAATATTGAGGAACATTGGAGCTCAGCGAGACAAAAACTTCAATGGGCAATCAAGAAAAATAATTTAAATATAAAATTTTATGAAATATTTTTCGAAAGTCTTAAATCTAACTATGTATCAATACCTCTGAATGGTGATTTCAATTGGGCAGCCATAGAAGAATGACCTTTATCTCAGTACTCACCCTATTATTCCTGATCTTGAGCCTAAGCTCGGCGGATTGCAGGTCATTTACCGTCTGCAAGGAAGGATGCGATTTTGCGTCGGTTAAGTCAGCGGTAGACGCAGCAAATCCCGGAGACATTGTTGAAGTTGAGAGCGGGATTTATCAAGAAAATATCCGGATAAATAAGAGCCTTGCGCTGATTGGAAAAGATACGGGGGCAGGCAAGCCGGTTATTGATGCCGCCAAGAAAGGTAGCGCAGTTTCAATCCTAGCTGATGGAATCACCCTGGTGGGTTTCAATTTAACCAATGCCTTTGGCAGCAGAGCAGACTTTTATGCCGGCATTAGGGTTTGGGGCAATAATAGCGTAATAAAGGACAATCAGGCCATTTACAACGAGAATGGCATTTTAATGACCAATTCCATCAACGGCATCGTGGAAAATAACTTATTGCTAACCAACAAGTATGGTATGAGGATCGAGACATCGCGCGATGCAAACGTAATTGGAAATGAGATGAGAGATAACAATTACGGCCTATTGATGGTCTTCTCAGAGGGCTGTCTGCTCAGATCCAACCTTGCAGAGGACAACGACTTCGGCATAAAGCTCAATGATTCGGAGAATAATACATTAATAGATAATCTGATGAAAGGCAACACATACAACTTCGGAGCTGATGGATATAATAACATAAGCTCTGGAAACCTTGTGGATTCAAGATCCATCCTCTATTTGGCCGGTGCAAAGAATAAGATCTTCGTCTCTTCAGATGAATTTGGAACAATATACCTTTATGATTGCCAGAATATCACCATTCTTGGCCTGAATTTGAGCAATAATTTCTATGGCATATATTTGCAGAACTCAACAGGCTCGGTAATTAAAAAGAACGATCTGAAGGATTTAGTTATTGGTATGGCCCTGGTTGACTCTTATGGCAATATTATTAACGAAAACCAATTTAATCAGATCCAGGCAGATGGCTTGCGGCTCAAGGACTCAGATAGTAATCGTATTGAAAACAATCGCTTCGAAAATTATGGTAGAGGTCTGTTCGTGTTCAGATCGGGCTATAATGACATACTGGAAAACAGGCTGCAAAATGGCCCTATAGGCATTTACTTGGACTCATCCTGGAGCAACGGAATATTTAGCAATCTCATCTCCGCAAATCACATTGGCCTTAAGACAACATCTACCGAGTGGAATAACATCTCAATGAACAGCATGAGCAATAATTCCATAGACATCAGCCGAAGGGAATTCGACAATGATACATTGGAATGGACTGAGAATAATTCCATCAAAGAGGAGATTCTAAATGAACCTACCGCAGGAGCCACTGGACCCAAGAAAAAGGTAAGAATAGAGTCCTATCCGGAAAATGCGGTTGTGTTTATTGACGGAAAGCTCGCGAAATGGAAGACTCCAGGGGATGCCGTATTCACTAAACCAGGCAACTATGAGTTAGAGTTAAGGTCGGGGCAAAAAAGGAAATCGAGTAAAATAGTCGTTCCAGTAGAGGAGGATCCTGAGCCTGTGTTCATTGACCTTGAAAGTCTTGAATGAGGTGTTCATGGAAGATATTTCGAAGAAACAGGATCATCTCTGGATTGAACGCGTATTATCCTGGCTTCCTATATCATATCCATATTTTATTTATATATCATTTTTAATATTATTTTCTGTTTACATATATTTTGATGAGAAAATAAGCTGGTTAGATCTGTCCGATCGGTATCAGCTTCTTGGCGCTTTTTTTTCGAGCTTGATAATTCCATTCGAGATATTGACCATAAAGATAATGCTCGATGGTGCAAGAGAACGATTTAGTTATCTTGATGCGATCTTCCGCAAATCTCAATCCAAATTTAAAGAGTCATTCGGTTCAAAAATCCTTGAAAAAAAGGCCAATTATTTATTGTTCTTATTTTTTGTAGGGCTTCCATTATTCTTCTGCAAGTTTGAAGGATTTCCGTTCTATGAGATCAACAAGGAAAACATAAACTATCTAGGTTTAGATCTCTATAGCAATCTTTTGCTGATCATTTCAATTTATCTTTTATGCATATTGTCATGGCACTTCTTAAATATATATTTTTTATTTAATATTGAAAGCAGTAATCTCGAAGGTCGTCTCCAGCCATATAATCTCGTGATTCTGCGAAGGAAGATCATCCCGGTGAGGAACTATTTTTTGATGATCCTTATATTGTTCATCACCTGCATCTCGATATTTAATGTATCCCTTCTTACGGCAACTGCCGATGAAGATGTAATAAACGAAGATTCTGACCAAGCGTCACTTCAGACATATCTCAGCATCATCTCTCTGGGAATCCTCCTTTTTTTTGCAGTAGCCCTAACATTAAAAAGCTTAAAAGATGCACAAAATATTGTTGACAATGCTATTAATCAAAAGATGGATCTAATAGATAAGACTATTGAGGCTTACTCAAGCGAAATGAAAGCTATATTGGAGAATAATTGCGAAGAACGAAAGAGTCAATCAGAAAATTTACAGAAGATGCTTGAACTGAAGCAAAAAGATTGGGAGAAGATAACTCAAGAAAAAACTGGACTGAATTTAAAGGAGAGTTTGAAAGAAGGAGGTGCCTTTATCGTAAGCATAATAATACCCATTATTTCGTTCATGATAACCAAATAATAATCTTCCAGCAAAAGATATTTGTCCGCCTCCTGCTAACATACCAAAGGTGAACGAAGTATTGCATTCTCGATGCCTAATTTTAGCCATTCTCCTCCTGCTCGCAGCAGCAGCTCCTGCATCTGCCTACGGCAAGAGCGTGGAGGACCTGGTGGGATCCTTTTCTATTGAGAAGACCGTAAAGATTGGCAGCAGCAGCGAATGCTTTTCCTCAGCAGATGCAGCCGATCCCCTGGCCCCGCCTCAAAGCACGGCAGTGGGCCCCCTGGCCGACGATCAGCCGCCAAACATCGCGGGTTTCACCCTGGAGCCGCAAGAGATCTCCGCCGCCTTCCCCCAGACCGTAAACCTGACCGCCCACCTCATCGACGACCAGGGCGTTTGGGCGGCAGAGGCGACATTTTCCGGCCCGTCGGGAGAGGAAGCATCCGCGCTCTTTTCTACCCAGAATCTCACCACAGGAAATGGCAAAGATGGATATTACGATGCGCAGATGTCTCTACCCCCCTGCAATGAGACGGGAGTGTGGCATCTGCAGGATTTTATCCTCGTGGACCGGGAAGGCAATCGCAGAGTCCTGGCTGAGGAGGACTTGCAGAGCCGAGGTATGCCAACGGTGATAACTGTCGCCTGAGTTCAAAAAATTATTTATCGCTTCCCTTTCATAGCTATCCTGATGGCCTACTATGAGACGGTTTCGCGCATCCTTATAATAATATTCATAATCAACATAGCAACTGCTCTCGCCAAAGGAGGCTATGGCCTTTTCACAGGCTCGCTTTCCATGAGCGCAGACGGCCTGCATTCTCTCTTCGACGGCACTTCCAACATCATCGGCCTGGTGGGCATCTCCCTGGCGGCCCGCCCTCCCAACAAAGAATATCCATATGGCCATGCCAAGTTCGAAACCTTTGCCTCTCTTGGAATAGCCGTGCTGCTATTTGCCGGCTCTTTTCAACTGGTATTGGCGGCCGTAAATCGCCTGCAAAGCCAGTCCACTCCCCAGATAACCGAAATATCTTTCGCAGTTATGGGCATAACCCTGTTCATCAATATCGGCGTCTCAGCTTACGAATACATCCTGGGCAAAAGGCTGAAGAGCAGCATTCTTGTGGCGGACTCCCTGCATACGCGAAGCGACATTTTCGCTTCAGTTGGCGTCATCCTGGGACTTGTCGCTGTCAAGATGGGCTATCCTCTTGCCGATCCGGTTATAGCTCTGCTTATCTGCGGCCTGATCCTTCTAACCGGCATCGAGATTGTAAGAGACAACTCCAAGGTATTGCTTGACAAAGCTCTGGTCGAAGAGAGCTTGATAATCGATCTGGCAAAGTCGGTAGAGGGCGTCTGCACCTGCCACGGCGTTCGCACGCGTGGCACGACGGGGGAGGTTTTTGTTGATCTGCATATTGGTGTGGACTCGTCGCTATCCATAGATGCAGCTCACAGTGTGGGCGAAGATGTAGAGAGCATGATAAAGAGCAAGATTCCGGGGGTCAAGGATGTGGTGTTGCATCTCGAGCCCAAAGACTATTGCGAGCGCATGGCCCGGAAAAGCCTGGAATCGAGCAAGAATTAGGAGATGAGAAAATATGCAAAATATCACAATCACAGTCACTGAGGCAGGAACTGCCGCAGCCAGAACCTTTGCCTATAAAATCCAAATCGATGGCAATGTCCTGGCAGAGAGAACGCTTACACCGGTTCAGACTCAACAGGTACTGGAGACTGCATCACAGTACTTCTCTCTTTTGCAGAACAAAGCTATTGCCAGTGCAAATGACTATCTGCCCATCCTTCGTAAAGGACTATTCCATCTTTTCTTAGAGGCAGGCGGGCAGGATCTGGCATCCATGATCCTGCCGGGTGCGCGGCTGACGGTTGCCTCGCCCATCGCAGAGGTGTTGCAGTTGCCCTGGGAGCTGCTCCATCTTTCCGGTCAGCCGGGGGAAAGTGACTGCTTTGCCGTTATTCGCCTGCCCGGAATTGCCGAAGGGCTAATTGCCTCCTCTACTCCGCCCACGCCCGGGCCTTTGCGGGTGCTCTTCCTGGCGGCAGAACCGCGAGATTATGAAGAGGAAGAGCAGTCAATTCAGAAGGTGTCTGAGGGCCTGGACATGAATATCTCCATCTGCGAGAGCGGCACCTTGGAGGAGCTAAAAGAGAGGGCTCTGGCATTCCGGCCTCATCTGGTGCACCTGGCAGGCCAGGCAAAAGTCTCCGGAGGCATTGCTGTCTTCTCCATGCAGGGTGCGGCAGGACGGGCCGATCTGCGAACGTCTGAGGAGCTGGCCGCGGCCCTGAAGGAATCCGGACCCATGGGCATCATCCTGAGTGGCCGGCAGAGTGAGAATCCTTCCGCAATTCATCAGCTCTGCCAGAAGCTTGCAGAGAGTATTCCTCTGGCCGTGGCCTGGGGCACACCGACATCCGCCACCAAGCCATTATACCAGTCCCTGGCCGCCGGTCAATCGATGGATGAAGCGCTGCTATCCGTGCGCCGGGAGAGTGCCGCAGGTTCAGCGTTTGGTCCGGCAACCGTTTCGGTTCCTGCTATGTACTCGCTATATGATCTGCCCAAGATCTATGACCCCCAGATGAAAGCGGATGCAGCTTCCCTCTGCCGAGAGCTGTTCGCCTTGCCGGGCTTAACGGAAGGGCGGACGGAGTGTTTTGTGGACAGGAGACGCGATTTGCAGCAGCTTGTTCCTGCTCTGCGAGAAGGCAGGGCGCATACTCTGATCATCACCGGCCTTCTCGGCAGCGGCAAGAGCACTCTGGCAACTCATATCGCTCGGCAGCTGGAGCTGGCTGGCTACAGCGTTCTTGCCATTTATGGCTCGCCACATAACCGCATAAGCTCGGTCAGGCTACTGGAAGCGGCAGTGGGCCATTTGAGCGCAATGGGCCAAGAGGCCCTGGCAAGAAGTCTCAAAGACCCGGATCGCTCTGTCCGAGAGCGGCAAAAAAGCCTGTTGGATGCATTGAAGTCATCTCGCATCCTGATGGTTTGGGATGGTCTGGAACTGGACGGCAAGACCGGCAAAATTTCCGATCCCGATCTGGCCGAGTTTTACATGCTAATGCTAAGAGGCATGACCTCAAGCCGCCTTATCATCACCTGCGAAGCATTGCCTGCCGACGCCCTGAGCCTGCCCGCGCGCGCGGCGCAGTGGAAGCTGGAGGGACTGGGGCAGGCGGCGTTCATCAGATATCTTCTCCAAAATAATAGTGTAGCCGATCGCTATAAGAAAAGTGAGATATCTTATGCCCTGCTTGCTGCGCACCACCTTGCAGCTTCAGGCAAACCGGCTCGCCTGGCCCAAATAAGAAAAGCCCTGGAACAGGGAGATCTTGCTGATGACGATGACCCGCTGGCAAAGCTCACCGCTCGCCTGAGCACTGCTTCCTGCCATGCCCTCTACCAGGCAGCGGTTTACAGCATAGCCATAAGCCCGGCAGGTATTGCCGCAGTCTGCGGCGCGGCGGAAGAGCAGGCTGCTGCCAACGCAATCTCGTGGCTGGATCTCTCCTTGGCCTATGCCGTCGGAGAGCTATGGGCAGTGCCCTCATCCCTTCGTGCCTCGCTCCTGTCGGCATTGAGCTTCGGGGAGCAGCACGCTGCACAAAAGGCAGCAGGCGATTTTCTCAGAGAGCTGGCCGAGGCAGGGCGCAGTTGTGAGTTGGGTCTCTCCCGGCTGGACGCCATGCTCGAAGCGCGCGGACACTATCTAGATGCCGGGGATACGGACGGGGCCATAGTTGTAACGGCTCGCATTAGTGGCTATCTGCAAAGGCGCGGCTACTACTCGGAGCTGATAAAGCTCAACCAGGAGCTTTTGGATCTGAATATGCCGTCAGCGACTCCTATGGCCTGGATTGCACAGGCCCATTTGGATCAGGAAGAATACAGAAAGGCTGCAGAGTGTTATGGACGGGCCCTGCAAATCGCCCCGGATGCAGCCGCTTACCATGGTCTGGGCACGGCGCTCATGCACCAGGAAAAATATGACCTGGCCAGAGATAACCTGCAAAAGTCTGCTCAGGCCTACCACACTTTGGGTGATTTATCTGGTGAAGCAGCCAGCATGAGCCGACTGGCCTCCATTGATATGCTAAAAGGCGAGAATGATGCAGCGATAGAAAAGCTGCAGAAGATTTCAGAGATCATGAAGAGCCTGGGAGATATCAAGGGCGAGGCTGCAGCTTTGCAGGAGATGGCCCGCCTGGATATGATAAAGCGTGATTATGATGGCGCTCGCCAGAAGCTGGCAAAATCGCTGGAGCTGCTGGAGGCGGGCGGAGACCGCAAGGGCGCAGCTTTTGCCCTCTTTAACCTGGCCAGCCTCGATCTGGAGAAAGGCGACTTCCCCAAGGCGGGAGCGGAGTTTGCCAGGGCTCTGCCCGTCTTTCAAGAGATAGGAGATCGAACTGGAGAAGCCGCCATCCTGCACAGCCTCGGCATGATTCATTCCCAGGCCAGTGAGAAAGAAAAGGCTGTAGAAAGCTTCAAGGCCGCCTTGCATATCAACCAGGAACTGGCCGACAAACCCGCGGAAGCTGGAGCCTTCTTCCAGCTCGGAGCAATAGCCGTGCAGCAGAATAAGATGCAAGAAGGTCTGCGGCTAATGGCGCTTGCCGCCATAGTCTTGAGGAGCATCAAGAGCGATGATGTGAAAAACGTCGAGCCGCTGGTGGAGAGACTGGCAGCGCAGCTTAGCTTAACTCAAGAGCAGTTCATGGTCATGGTGCAGGAGGTCCTGCAAAGCTACGCCCGAGATCGCGGCAGGGAGCTGGTGGAGAAGGCCTTTGGCAAGTAGAGACCAGGATAGGGAAGAAAGCCTACGGGGCGCCACCTTTGCCCTGCAGGCGGTGAACTTCCTCGTCACTGTTCGCGAATGATGCTACTCTTTTTGCTAGACGAATGCCTTTGTTGATTTATCACCACATCATTCGTTTTTGGGATTGGCAGCCGCTGTAGCATCCCCGGCGGTGTTATCCACCTCGGCAATATCACCCGCACAAACCTCCTGCCTGGTCACCTGAGCCACCCTGGCAGTGGCAGCTTCCTCTTGAGCCTTGAAGTGTGAATTATAGGCCACGGAAACAATTGCAATGACGGCACCGAGGATCGTGGTCAACAAGCCGAGCAATCCTTCTGAGATTTTAACCTCCGGCATCCTAACGATTATGAATATTATGGCAATTCCAAAAAGCGCCAAAAGACTTACAGCCAGTACAGTTAAAATAAAACGGGTATTTTTAATTTCTTCCGTGAATATATTAAACATTATCAATCAACTCTTTCTGCCTGGTTTCCAAATTCATTTAATTTTTATGAATCAGTATTTTATCTGAGGATAGCTTATATCCTTTGTGATTGATTAACATTTTAATTATTGGTTTTTTTATGCGAACTAATAAACTCGAAAATAAGATTTGGGAGTTTTGTCTTATGTATTCGCATACCTGGGCATGTCGATGGCAGCATCAGCCTGCTCATTTAGGATGCCTGCAACCGCAACGCCAAGAATTGTCTAGGGAGCATAGGTCAGGAGCCATGCTACTTCTGATAAAGAAAAGACGCTCGGGCTCCAGTCCCGCCGTCTATCCGCCCTGCGCAGGCTCGTCCACCCCGCAGGCGGCTATCTTCTCGGCAAGCTTGGCCAGCACCTCTTTTCTCATGCCGCCCACGAACTTGATCGATCCCACAACCAGGTGCCCGCCTCCAGAGACGCCGCCGTTGGGAATCTCTTCCATCAGCTCTTTGACCATCTGGGGGATGTTCATTCTTACGGCTTTGCTGCGCAGCACGGCAAAGTCCGGACCGTAGCCGATGGTAACCACCGGCTTTCCTGCATACTTCTTGCAGAGCCGATCGTGCACCTCGCCGGAGGTCTTTCCTGGCGGAGGGAACGTGAACTTATGAGCGAAGTTCTCCACATCCAGGACATTCATGATAATGCCATTAGGCAGTTTTGTGCTCTTCACATTGCCCATGCTGGCGCGAAGCTGCTCGTCGATGGCGGCATTGGCCTGCTCGCACAAGAGTTCCACTATTCTTTGGTGGCGATCCAGCCTGCCCAGACACAAGATATCGTTTATCATCCCTCGCCCGTCATTGAATCGCTGCCAAAATGCCTCGTAGTCCAGGGCCAGCGCAATCTTCTTGAGATCCTCCCTGTCGTATTTGTCCTCAACCAGCTTTATGTAGGCTGCCGCTTCCGGCGCTTCGCTTCTGTCGCCTACCGCCGAGACCGCAGGGAAATGCCGAATCTTGCTCTCGACCGTGGGATAGATCATGCGGGCGATCTCGGTCGCGAGCATGCCAGTGGTCAGGCCGAAGTCGCCGCCAGCGTGCGCTGGATTGACATGAGCGATGAGAAACTGGTCCACGATCTTGTGAGGATGATGGTGATCGACGACCAGCATCTCCATGCCGTAGACCTGGGCCTGACGCATAGCCGGAACATCCTCTTCCGTGGAGCCGTTATCCATCAAGACGATGAGCGGCATCTTCTGGCCGTGCCTGGTCTGATCCTCCAGAGCGTAGGTCAGATCCTTGGTCACATCCTCCAGCTCATAAAAGGGCGCTTTGCTGGGAGCGCGCCGGTAGTTGTGGTATTCGGCATCCGGCCCGCCAACCTCCGTGATGAGCGGCAAGATGGCCATCTCAATGGCGACAGCCGCAGTGATGCCGTCTGCATCAGCATGATGGCGCACAACAATTGGCTGGGACTTGAGGACTGCCCGTCGAATCTCCTTGGCCACCTGCTTCATGGCCGGCAAGAGTCTGGTCATGATCTCGCTCTTTACCAGAAACTCGGTCTTCGAGGGCTCGGCGCGCAGGTCGATTGCCTTTTCGATCAGGTCTTTGACCATAGACGCCTCGTTGCCCCAGAGTCGTTTCATGGACTTGATCTCTACCTGGACCTGATTGTTGCGCAAACTTACCTCGCCGATGACGCGCACCATCATATCGCTATCAATATCGGCATAAGCCCGTACACCGGCCCGCTCAAAGGCGGCACAAAACACCAGACCGCTGTCATCCGCGATGGTGAAGATGGTAGGCCCCCCGGTCTGCTTGACCTGGATGACCTCCCCCTTAATCATGATCTGCTTTCCAACCTGCTTTTGCAGATCTGCCGTCTTGGATATAGGAAGCTCTTTTTCTACCTCAACAGTGTTGTACTCCTTCAGCTCAACCGGCTCCAGCTCGATATTACCGTTCGCGAGAACATTTCTCACTGTGACGAAGATACTCTCACCCACATCGGGCTTGCTCTTCAGGTATTTGTTGTGGGCAAGCCCCCTCACGCTCTCGGATAGATCCACAAAGGCCCCAAAGCTGGCGAGGCCATTGACCTTTCCCTGATAAATCTCACCTATAACGATATCTTTGACATCGCAGGCAGGATCGAGAATATGCACGAGCGGCTTTTTGGCGCAGCGCTCGCATAGCTCTTTTTTGCTGGAAAGCTTGGCCTTGCACACGACGCACAGATACTCGCGCCCCAGACCGTGGCAGGCCGGACAGCTCTCTGTAACCGGCATCTTGCCAGAGCCCTGGCAGACGCTGCATTTAGCAGAGCCGCTATCAATAAGCTCTTTCATATCCTTATCCGATGCCTCTCTCAGGGAGATGGACTCGGTCTTTCCGCTGCCGCTGCAGTTGGGACAGGGCCTCTCTCCTACCACCAGGTAGCCCTTGCCCAGACAATTCTCGCACAGGTTCATCTTGAAGATGGACGCACCTAAGGAATTTAGCTATTTTGCAGGACTCAGGCTGCGGCGCAAAAAAAAAAGAGGCCGATTAAGACTAAATAAGATGCCGGATCTCCCGTTGGCATGCGAGTCGTGGTTTTACGCATCGGCCACCGGCCGGAGAGAGATAAGAGGATCACCACCCATGTCGGCCTGGTGGCCAGGGCCTTTGGAGCTGAGGAGATGCTTCTCTCCGGGCGCGATTCTCACGTGGAAGAGAGCCTGGCTGATGTGGCAGAGCGCTGGGGAGGAAATTTTCGGCTCCGTCCTGATATCTCCTGGAAAGGAGAGACCGTACGCTGGAAGGAAGCGGGAGGAAAAGTAGTTCATCTCACCATGTACGGCTCCAACCTGCCCGAAGTGATTGACGAGATTCGCGAATGTGAGAATATACTGGTGGCTGTGGGCGCTGAGAAGGTTCCGGCTGAGATGTACGATCTGGCAGACTGGAATGTGGCCGTAGGCAATCAGCCCCATTCCGAAGTGGCTGCGCTGGCGGTCTTCCTGGATAGGCTCTTTATGGGTAGAGAGCTATATGATGCATTTGAGGGCGGACTTAAGATTGTGCCATCTCCTCACGGAAAACAGGTTTTGTATCCTGAATACTGCCCGGAAAAGAAGAATGAAGGGCAAGGGCCATAGCCAAAAAAAAATGAGAATATTAGTAATAGGCATCAACATCAGACATATTGTCCGCTCGGCATGCCATGCGGACCATGAGGTCTTCGCAGTCGATTGTTACTGTGATGTGGACCTGGCTAGATATGCAAGAGAGACCGCGAAGATGCCTCGCGAAGGAGCAGGTGAGTACATCTCGTTTTATGTAGAAAAATTCCGCCCTGATGCAATCGTCCTCGGACCTGGTCTGGAAGAAGAGTCTATTCCAGGTGTTGCCGTGCTCAATAATCCTCCTGAAAAAACGGCTAGGATATCAGATAAACTCTGGCTGGCCGGATGGCTGGAAGAGAATGGCTTTCCATTCATCAAGACGAAGCCCCTCGACACCCTTGATAATCCATGCTATCCATTCCTCGTCAAGCCGCGCAAGGGTGCCGGCGGTGTGGGATGCAGAATAGTCGAGAGGCCTATGCAGCTGCAAACGCATGAGGAAGAGCTCATCGCCCAGGAGCTGGTCGTCGGCCTTCCTGCCAGCGTCTCAGTAATTGGGAATGGCAGCCAAGCGCGTGCCATTGCCGTCAACGAGCAGCTCATCGGCGTACCCTGGGCAGGGGCAAAAGGATTTCGGTATAGCGGTAACATCACGCCTCTCGCTCCTCCTCAGTGTGGCATAGGACAGATGGCAGAAGATATCATCTCGAAGCTGGGGCTTTTGGGCAGCAATGGAGTTGATTTCCTCCTCACCGAAAAAGGGCCGATAGTGGTCGAAGTAAATAGCCGCTTTCAGGGCAGCCTGGATACCGTGGAATTGTCCGGCGGTGAGAATGTCTTTCAGGCTCATCTGCAATCCTTTGGGGGAAGGCTTCCAGAAAATCCGGCCCCACCAAGTTGCAGCGCAGGCAGAATCATCGTCTACGCCCCCCGTGACCTGACTATTGAGACAGATCTGGTCCGAGACTGGACGGCAGATGTACCTGGAAAAGGATCGCGAATATCCGCAGACGATCCAATCTTGTCGATATTGGCCAGAGGATCAAGCAGAGATGATGTAATAGCCCAGCTAAAGACGAGAACGGCAATGCTCGGCGATATGATAAAAAACAAAATAATGGATTACCAGGATACTACTCTATAGAGCCAGTTGCTAACCAGCGTCCAGACCTTGACAAAGCCGGATCCTTTCTCCAGCTTCTTTTTATCGCTCTCGCTGTACTTTTTCCCATCCTTCATCCAAGAGTCCATGGAATCGGATTTTTCTCGTTTGAATTTAACAATGTCGGTCTGCAGCAACTGCGCCATCGCAGCTATAAGTTGTAGGTAAACACATTCCGGCATCAGTATAAAAAGATAATGCTTGATAAAGGTAATATAGCATAAGAGGAAAGGTATTGGCAGAGTTAGATGTTGGGGATTAAATGAAGTCACCGGAAAGAATTACCATCGCACTAGACGGAGAGACTGCGAGTCTGTTCAGGAAGATGAAGGAAGACCTGGGCATGTCCCAGAGCGAGCTGATGCGAGAGTCCCTGAAGTTCTTTGGCAAACACAAGATGCTCTTTGAATTTGCCGAAGATAAGAAGGTTTACACCCATGCGGAAATGCTCTCTGCAGGAGAGCACGTGATCCTGGATATCGATCACTGGATACTGTTTCTGAGCTTCATTGAAACACATCCGGACAAAGAGAAGTTCTGGAATCTGCATAAAGAGGTCTGCCGAGCCCATGCTGAGCAATTCAAGCACAAGCTCTTAAATGTGGAGAGCATTTTGAGAAGGCTTGAGATATGCAACCTCTTTAATATGAGCAAGACCGGCAAGAGCGAGTTCACCCTCATCTTCGGCTCGGATGCTCCCAAGAAATTCGTGCGCATTGAGCTGGAGGAGATCTTTGCCGGCATGGGCTTCCTGGTTGAGATCAAGGATGACTTCTCGAAGCTGAGGATTAAGGTCATACACGATCTCTAAACCACTACCAATTTAAAGAATGAATAAGACTGGATGATCCATGGATCTCAAAGCCCAGGTGCAGGGATTCATGGCCAGGAAAGAGGAGCAGATAAGCGGCGAGCTTGCTGAAAAGTACGGTGTTCCCTTAGCGGAGGTGGCGAGCGTTGTAAATTCCTTTTTGAAGGATACCTACGGACCGGCAATTAAGCAGTCCCAAGACATTGAGCGCAAGGTAGGAATGATGTTGCTCTTTATCAGCAGAAAGGACTGCAACATCTGCAAGAGAAGCGAGCCAATTCTAGAGAGCTTTCTCTCCCATCACACTGATTTGAAACTGGTGAAACTGGATTATTGTCAGCCATGTGGTCTGCTCTATCATATGATCCATAATCAGAAGAATGGCATGCTTCCGTTGATTGCTTTTATCTTAAATGGTGATATAAAGAAGATCTCTACCGGAGAGTGCATCAACACAGAAGTTTATGAAAGATATTATAATGACATGCTGGCCGAATGCAGCCAAAATATATATGCTCACTGAGGTTACAGAATTACTGCGAGGGAGATTATGACCTTAATCGTACTCAATTTCAAGACTTATCGTGAATCGACCGGCCCAGAGGCACTACGCCTGGCGGAGATATGTGAGGACATATCTCAAGATTATTCCGTGCAGATTGTGGTAGCGCCTCAGGTAGCCGATATCCAGGCCATCTCTAAAGCCGTCAAGATACCAGTCTATGCTCAGCATGTGGACGGGGTAGGCTATGGCGGCTTTACGGGCCATGTTACTGCCGCATCCTTGAAAGCCGCGGGGGCGGCAGGATCGCTTATCAACCACTCCGAGCGAAGGCTCAAGTTGGCTGATATCGATGCATCTATCACCGCTGCTCGCAAGGCCAGCTTAAGGACGATTGTCTGCACCAATAACGTGGCCACGACCCGTGCCTCGGCTGCCCTTGAGCCTGACTATGTGGCTGTGGAACCACCAGAGTTGATAGGCAGCGGAATTCCTGTGTCCAAGGCTAATCCACAGGTCATTTCCGAGTCGGTTAATGCGGTTAAGAGCATTGCTCCCGGAGTGGGCGTGCTCTGTGGTGCGGGAATAACACACGGAGAGGATCTGAGAAGCGCCCTGGAGCTGGGATCTATTGGCGTCTTGCTCGCTTCCGGGATTATCAAGGCAAAAGACCAACGTAGGGCCCTGGAAGATCTGGTAACGGGTGCCAGGAAATGATCGCGGTGCACGTTCGTGTTTCGGGTCGAGTACAGGGCGTTTTCTATCGCGCCTTTACTCAAGAGAGAGCACGTTCCCTTGGGGTTAAAGGATGGGTGAGGAACATTCCCGGCGGAGGAGTGGAAGCAGTACTGGAAGGAGAGAGAAAGCAGGTTGGTGAGCTGCTCAAAGCCATGAAATCGGGACCCACTGGATCCATAATTCTGGGGATGGAGTTCTCGGAATTGGAAAGCAAAGGGTACGAAGACTTTGCAATCGAATATTAATAATAATTTATAAGGTGTGATCTCATGCTTACCGTCAATAGATACAAATGCTGCTACTGTGGTGCCTGCGTTGGTGTCTGCCCGACATGCGCCCTGGAGCTGGTGGAGACTTGGCTGGAGGTCTCGGCTGAGTGTAAAGAGTGCGGCCTGTGCACAAAGATATGCCCTGTGGGGGCCCTAGAGGTCAAGGCATGAAGTGCGACTTGATAGTTGTGGGGGGTGGCCCAGGTGGATCGATGGCTGCAAAGACGGCAGCTTTGGCAGGCCTTAAGGTCGTCATTCTGGAGAAACGCCAGGAGATCGGAGACCCAGTGCGCTGCGCAGAGGGCGTCAGCAAGAGGGCTTTATGCCGCATGTTGAAGCCTGAGCAGGAATGGATCTCTTCCGAGGTAAAAGGTGCCAGAATTTATGCACCGGATGGAAGAAGCATCGTCATGTCCGAGGATAAGAGCGGAGGCGAGGTGGGCTACGTCCTGGAGAGGAAGATCTTTGATAGAGGCTTGGCCATGCAGGCTGCAACGGCCGGAGCCAAGGTGCTGGTCAAGACCAGGGCTTTGGGTCTGCTAAAAAAGGATGGAGTAATTAATGGTGTATCTGCACTTCGCATAGGCGAGCCCCTGCAGATCGAGGCGCCCCTGATCATCGGTGCAGACGGGGTAGAGTCCAAGGTAGGACGCTGGGCGGGCATCGATACCACATTGAAGCTGCAAGATATCGAATCTTGTGCTCAGTTCCTGGTGCATGATGAATCCATCGATAACGAATACACAGAGTTCTTTTTGGGAAACAGCATAGCACCTTCAGGATATGCCTGGTCGTTTCCCAAGGGCGAGAAGCTGGCTAACATTGGTCTGGGAATTCAGGGCTCCCGCTCCAAGCCCGGAGAAGCAGTGCGGCTGCTGCGGCAGTTAATGAAATCACGATTTCCCAATGGCAAGGTTGTGGAGATGGTAGTGGGAGGAGACCCCTGTTCCGGTCCCATTGACTGCGCAATCGCCGATAGCGTGATGCTGGTGGGTGATGCCGCTCATCAGACCGATCCGCTCACGGGAGGAGGCATTCTCAATGCAATGCAGGCAGGAATCATCGCCGGAGAGGTAGCAGCAAAGGCTATAGCAGCGGGTAATGTCCGCCGATCCGGGCTGCAAGAGTACGAAGACCGCTGGCGAAACGGGTTTGGCAAGGTTATTGCCAGGAGCTTCCAGCTCAAAGAGTTCTTCGTCAAACTTACTGATAACGACATGAACCAGCTCATAGGATCTCTGGCCAAGGAAGATATAGCCAAGATGGACCTGCCCGGCATGCTGCGTGTTCTCTTCCGGCTCAACCCGAAGCTGCTCTGGGGACTGAAGAGTCTGATAATTTAGCTTATTGGGAGAGAAAAATTGTTCTCGATTTTCTCTCATATTTTTCTTCGTTTTATTGCAGAATTGTCTTTTGATCACTGTGCAAGAACACTGGAGCCGTCTGCTCTCTTGGGCAGCCTTTCCGGGTCGAAGTGGACGCAAATCGTCTCTTTATCCGCATCAATGGATGCCACGCCCATGTGAAAGATGTAGCGCATGGTTCTGCGTCCATCCGGGATTTGCAGCTTATGCTCCCGGCGCAGCAGAATGGCAGTTGCAATCGGAAGAGACGGACTGCTTTGCAGGAATAAAAGGCCGGGCAGGTTTAAACGATGATGACTGGTGGTAGGATACCTTTCCCCAATTAATTCGCCCAGCTCTTCGCGACGAATTACAACCTGCAAATCACCGCTTTTCACAGCGATCTGCAACTCGTCTGCATGTACCTGGTCGATGTGAGAATGAAGCGCATTGAGAATATAGCTGTCCCCAAGTCCCCTGTTTTCCGCTGGCAGCAGGGCTTCCAGCTTTTTCATAAAGGGGCGCAAAAGAGGACTGGTCCCTGCAAATAGAACTCCGGGGAGGTTTTCTACCTCAGTTCGGGCCAGCTCATGAAGCTCCTTCTCGCGGACCATTATGGATATCATGATAATGCTATTTGCCAGCCAGGTGATATATATTGCAGGGTCTTGAAGAATGCTGCCCCCTTCCGGGACTATTCTATCATGCGGCCAGATCCACAAAATGCTTGACCACAGTGAATTTCTTCATAAATAATATTATAATTAAATTTATGTTAATTCTGCCTAAATTAATTATTTAATCTAATTCAGATTTGAGATGGGTTTAAGCCCAAAGAGATCACCCCTACAGCGCTGCTCCATTAATGGGCATTTGGAAATTGCTACAAATATAAATTCTCAACTCAATGCATTCATGCATTGATCGTCACCTAAATGTAAACGCTGCTTGCTTTTAAAGTTATTATCTAAAGTATTAGTCTAATTAAGTAAAATTAAAGATATTCCCTTTCAAAACAAATTATTTATATCATTACGTATTTGTGACAAGAAAAATATGGTGACGATTATGAAAGAGT